>JAIYDB010000060.1 GCA_027487695.1 Cytophagaceae bacterium
AAATGGTCACCTTATTGAACAAGGTAACCATCAGGAGTTATTGGCAGCAGATAGCGGATTGTACAAGCGTTTACAAGCCTTGCAACAAACCGATAAGGCGGAAGGGTAAGGCTAGGTTTGATTTAAAATATTGAGCTTCAGAATTATTTTTGATCTGGTAAATTTCGTATTCATTTAAGTGCTACATTCATATTTCAGAAAAAGTGAAATATGTTGATTTCAATAAAAAAGGACTTAAGGCTTAAGTTTATAGTTATTTGTTTTACGGTAACTATATCATACGTATTAGGTTATTTTTCGATTTCCGTTATAAATGATTACGGATGGTCTGTGTTTTTACTAATCCCATTTTTAATGGGATTTATACCTAACTACGTCTTGTTAAAGGAGATGCCTTTAAAAATTGGCCAAGCATTTGGTATTGGTATGCTAACTTTATTGGTGGCTAGCGCATTACTTTTAGTTTTTGCAATAGAAGGGTTAATCTGTATTGCAATGGCAAGTCCTATTCTAATTATTCTGGTTTATATTGGAGTGAAGGTTGCTTATAAAATTTATGAACGCCAAAACCTAAATCATAAGGCTATTATTCCGATTTTAGGATTACTATCCTTTGCTTCAATGAGTTTTGACTATGCCATTAAAAACGATTACATATTCCCAATAACAACTTCAGTGGTTGTAAATGCACCAATTGAAAAGGTTTGGAACAATGTGGTAACGTTCGATAAAATTCCACCACCTACCGATTTTCTATTTTCAACGGGAATAGCTTATCCTAAGGACGCCACAATCAAAGGCAAAGGAGTTGGTGCTGTTCGTTACTGCAACTTTTCAACAGGTAGTTTTGTAGAGCCTATCACCACTTGGGATGAGCCTAACTTATTAGAGTTTACCGTAAAGCAGCAGCCTATCCCAATGTTTGAATACAATCCCTTCTGGAATAATGTGCACCCTCCCCATTTAGATGGCTATTTCAAATCGCACAAGGGACAGTTTAAGCTTACTAAAATTTCAGAAACCCAAACTTTGCTAGAAGGCACTACTTGGTATTCGATAGACCTAAACCCTGAATTTTATTGGGCTATTTGGTCGGAATACATTATTCATGCAATCCATGAGAGGGTATTAAATCACATTAAAAATGTAAGCGAAGAAAAAAATAGTTAAACCGTAGCAATTGAAGTTACTACGGTTTAACCTTTGAATTTCTAGTAGGTAAACGATACGTAAACCCCTCTTAAAGCAAAAGCTTTAAGACCAGTAATTTTACCTTGTGTGCCTGAGATCCAGTCATCGTTGTTTATTCCGCCCATGTACCCAAGTTGCATAATATTAGAAGGATAACCCTTCTTGTTGATATCTATTGATGCAATGCCAACTTTGTAGGAAAGATACCTGCTGGTAATATTAGCACTAGAAAACTGAGTCGCTAAATTACTTGCTGCAATATCGTTATTGGAACTTAAGTACAATTTAGTTGCACCAGGACCAAAAGCAACAAATGGGAATATTGGGCTTTTTGAACTTTTGCTCTTTACATTTATTCCATAGAATAACATAGCATTAAAAGCAAAACAATTGGCGTTATAACCGTATTGGTTTCTATCTACATTTCCAATAAAATCTGCACTAATGCCGAACCAATGCCTATTATTCAAGACATTATTTCCCGTGTAATGTAAACCAAAGCCAAAGCGGCGCGCTGCTGGTAAAGCTGTATTTACAGCTTGTGATAAGTTACGAGTAGTTTCCCAAAAGTTGTAAACACCTAAACTTACCCCAATATTACTATTAAAGGTGTATCTATAGGTTCTGGTTACAGCGACTTTAGCTGTGTCTATTGGAAGAGTTTCATCATCATCATCATCATCTTCCTTTGTAATTGTTTTGGTGATAACTGTTGTGGTTTTGGTTTGTGCAAAGCTAAAATGAGCACTTGCTATAATTAGGAACAACGATGTTGTTAAGATTGCTTTCATAGGTTTTTTGATTTGCTCAAATATAAAAAAGCCGAACCAGAGTTGGTTCGGCTTTCAAAACTTTTTTGTGAACAATTATTTAAAGGATAATTGTATTAGTAGAGATTTTATCTACTCTTTTTTCGTGCCTACCACCTTCGAAGGCAGTACTGATAAATGCATCTACAATACTTAAGGCAGTTGGTGTATCAATAAAGCGGGCTGGCATACATAATACATTAGCGTTGTTATGCATGCGCGATAGTTTGCTTATTTCTGTATTCCAGGCTAAGGCAGCTCTTATGCCTTGGTGCTTGTTTGCAGCCATACACATTCCGTTACCGCTTCCGCAAATAAGGATACCCATATCATAAACACCACTTTCCACACTGCGTGCAACCGGGTGAGCAAAATCTGGGTAATCAGCAGAATCGGTATTATGAGGACCAAAGTCTTTTACTGTGAAATCAGATGCTTGTAATGCTTGTACTAGTAATTGCTTTAAATCGAAACCAGCGTGGTCGCTTGCGATGGAAATCGAAGGCTTTTTCATTTGTCTTTAGGTTTAAATTGGTATGCGCCTATACTTAAGGAATCGGGCTTGCGGCTTATTCCTCTGATATCAGTATTGATACTGGGCGTTAAATTAAGGTTATCTAAATAAATACCCTTATTAAATATTACACTATTTGAATCGGGACGGAAATCGAATCGGGTAGCAGCTTTAAAATGATTATTGGCTCGTGTTAATTCGTTGTTGAGTTGGTATTCGATACCTCTGGTACGGATTAAGTTTTTCTCTATTCGAACAGTTGGTTGAGTTGCAGAAATGGCAAATTCTTCTGCTTGGTTACCCGTAAATACGTTATTTACAAGGGTAAGGGTTAAAGGGTTACGCCTAATTACTGATTCATTTTCAAATGCATCGGCAAAAATGCTGCCTTGCCCACGGTTAGTATAGCTAACCGTACCACTATAGGTAAATGTATTATGATAAAATGCGTAATTACCACCCTGAACACAAGCACTTAGATTAGATGCGCAATCATAAATAAGGTTATTCCAAGCAGTAATATCAGAGTTGAAAGCTAGTAAACCTGTGCCACTCATTGAACGAATAATGGTATTACTCAACTGTAAATTTACGGGTTCGCTATCGTCTGGTACATTGGTTTGAATACCACGGAAGGCATTTTCAATAATAGCGTGGTTAATTTTATTGTTTCTGCTTCCGCCAACGAATACTATTTGTCCCCATTGACCACTTTGTCTGGCAAATTCAGGTTCCTTACGGAAGCCGTTGAAAGTGACTGGGTGTTTACTAGTTCCGTTTACAATTAAAGTACCGCCTACTATTAGGAATGAATTAGGCAAGAATTTGACTTTAACCCCCTCATTGATAGTAAGTACACAACCAGGGTTCACCACTAAAGAATTGATTATTACATAAGGCTTCAGTGTATCTGACCACGTAGTGGTGCAAATTTCAGCATCTCTTAGAAAGGTTGCATTTTGTCCGTAGGCTCTTAACCTCACTTTTTGAGGTTGAGCTAAACCTTGAACAGCAAACTGCAAGCTATCTTCAATTACGAAGGGCAAATTGCTTTGATTAGGGTCTATGGTAACAGTAACAAGTACGTACATACTATCGCCACCATAAAGAAGTACGTTGTTTTGGTTTCCCTTTTTTCCTTTTACTGAAATGGTGTAATTACTATTTCCACTAACACTTACCGTAGAAATATTTACCGCATTCTTATTTGGGTTGTAAACGCGCAAGCGCTTGGTAATGCTTTTTAGTTGTGTAAAAATGGTATCAAAATAAACGGTATCGTCGCTGAATTGTAAAGCCTTTTCAGGGGCAGATGTTATCGTTTCTTCTGGCTGATTACAAGCAAAAAAAACAGTTAGTGCCAGAATAACTAACACTAACTGTTTCCAAACTGTATTTTTAAAGTAACTGAGCATTATGCAGTTGCGCCTTCTTTTAGTTTTTCGGCATTATCGGCAACTCTTAGTTCCTCAATAAATTCGCCTATGTTACCATCCATAACGCCAGGAAGGTTATAAACAGTATAACCAATTCTATGGTCGGTTACCCTAGACTGAGGGTAGTTATAGGTTCTGATCTTATCAGATCTATCGCCGCTACCTACCATGCTCTTACGCTGGGCACCAACTTCAGCATTGTGTTTCGCCAATTCAATTTCGTAAATTCTTGAACGAAGTACTTTTAATGCCTTATCAAAGTTCTTTATCTGGCTCTTTTCATCCTGACACTGAACCACAGTCCCTGTAGGAATGTGCGTTAAACGAATAGCAGAATAGGTAGTGTTTACCGACTGACCACCAGGACCACTTGAACAGAAGGTATCTTTACGGATATCGTTCATATTCAAATCTACTTCCACATCTTCCATTTCTGGTAGCACCGCAACCGATGCAGCTGAGGTATGAATACGTCCTGCAGTTTCAGTAGCTGGTACACGTTGTACGCGGTGCACACCACTTTCGTACTTCATTTTACCGTAAACATCTTCACCGCTTACGTTCAAAATAATTTCTTTGTAGCCACCAGCAGTACCATCTGTATAATCGATAAGTTCCATACGCCAACCTTGTTGTTCGGCATAACGGCTGTACATTCTGTAGATATCGCCAGCAAAAATAGAGGCTTCATCGCCACCGGCACCTGCTCTAATTTCAAGAATTACGTTCTTGCTATCGTTAGGGTCGGTTGGGATAAGAAGATCTTTGATTTCAATTTCTAGGGCTTCTTGCTTCACTGAAAGATCATCTAACTCGGCCTTCGCCATTTCTCTGAAATCAGGATCTTTTTCAACAGCTAAAAGCTCACGAGCAGAATCTATGTTATCAAGTACATTTTTGTACTCTTCATATTTCACTACAATTTTATTGAGCTCTTTGTATTCTTTATTCAGCTTACTAAAGCGTTTCATATCGCTCATTACATCAGGAGTCATTAATTCCTGATTTACTTCATCGAAACGACCTTTAATAGCTTCTAATTTATCTAACATAGTATTAGCGCACTTACGTGTATAATATACAAAGTTAGCAAATAGCGTGCAACACTACCCCAAAAATTTAGCTTTGGTCAACAAAAGCTGCTTATTGAGGCTTTTTACGCAGAATATAAAAGCGGTTTTCATTGCCATTCAATAGCCTAACTACGTTTTTGCGGTGGGTATAAACTACCAACACAAACATCATAAACCCGAAAACGATTAAGATAGGACTTTCAGGACCGAAAAGCTTAATCAATAAAAATACAGGAAAACTTAAGGAAGCAATTATACTTCCAGCACTTACATAACCTGTTGATATAAAGATAAGTATAAATACGCCTAAGGCACATAAGGCAGCTTCTGGATGGATGCAAAGTACCATACCTAAGGAAGTTGCTACCCCTTTACCACCTCTAAAGCCAGCAAAAACAGGATATAAATGTCCGATTACTGCCATTATGCCCGCCAAAATAAACCAGAGGTTAGGATTAACTTGGTAGGTGGTATTGTCAAGCAAAGTTTTAACAAAATAAACTGCAAAAAAGCCCTTCAAAACATCAAGAATAAGTACGGCAGTACCTACAGATTTACCTAAAACCCTGAACGTATTGGTAGCACCTGCATTCATAGAGCCGTGCTCACGAACATCAGTATTATGCAATGCCTTACCAATCCAAACCGACGATGGTATTGAGCCAAGTAAATAGCCAACAAATAGCATTAGAACTACGTTCCAATAGTTTATTAAGTCCAGATTATCCATTGGCAGGTGTATTTAACAAATAGGTAACCTTACAAAAGAAAGGTATTAAGAATTACTAAGCAAGTATTGGCGTTCTAAATTCAAACTTAGAAACCTCCGCCACCTCCTGTACTATCGGCAGGAGGGGCCTTTTGGTCTTGTTGTTTTTCTTCCTCTTCAGCCTTTTTCTTGGCTGCTTTTTCTTCTTCCTTACGTTTGCGTTCGGCCTCTTTTTCAGCTTCTTTAGCTGCTTTTTCTTCTTCCTTACGCTTACGTTCAGCTTCCTTGGCAGCCTCTTTAGCGGCTTTCTCTTCTTCTTTCTTTTTCTTTTCAGCCTCTTTTTCGGCAGCCTTAGCTGCTTCTTTAGCGGCTTTTTCTTCTTCTTTCTTTTTCTTATCCGCTTCTTTTTCAGCTTCAGAAACTCCAGTGGAAGGTTTAGCTGCGCTACTATCTACCGCTGGTGAAGGTTTAATAGGCTTTATTGTTGTGCTATCAGTTGGTTTAACAGCAGGAACTGGCTCTTCTTTCTTAGGAGTTTCCTTTTTAGGTTCCTCTTTCTTCGGTTCTTCGCCAAAAGGATCGACTGCAGGCTCTTCTGTTTTAGGGGTTGTTTCTAATTCAGGAGTACCTTCATCGGTAGCAAGGCTATCGGCTGCGGCATCGTCTTTCTTTTTCTTAGCCTTCTTTTCCTTTTTAGATTTCTTAGTTTCCTTTGGCGTTTCGGCAGGAGTAGCTGGTTCTTCAGAATTAGTAGGTGCAGCTTCTTCGCCTTCCTTGGTTTCAGGTTTCTTTTCCTCGTCTTTTTTACTTGACTTTTTGTTTTTCTTAGGCGCTTCTTCAGTTTTTCCTTCTCCAAATAAATCATCAGAATTTGGCGTGCCGTCTTCTGATTTAGCCTTTGGTATAGAAGCACCTTCTTTGTATTCCTTATCGAAATAGTTCTTGTAGAATTCCTTCAGGAATGCACCCTTATCTGTTGGTTCGCCAGGACCAAATGAGAAGCTATTTTCATTCAATAGCATTTGCTTGGCATTGATCACCTCATTAAACACATCGTCTGATGATGTAATGCTAAGTCGATTATTCAATCCCATTGAGAACATATACCACTCATCGGCAGAGTATTCTAGGTATAGATTTAGGATATCGCCAGCTGGTGTCTTCTTAATTTCTAAAGCACCATCAATTTTGCTATTGATTTCAGACTTATTGATGTTTGAAAGACCTAAGGGACCATCTGAATAGAAAGCTTTGTGCTTAGCACTCCACTTTAACTTAATTTCAGAGAACAAGAATCCACTAGCCAATTGAGGAACAATCTTAGCAATAGGCGCAAATTGCGTGGCACTTGCCTTTTGATAAGTTCTGCCAGCAGCGTTGCCTATACTATTCGCAATTTTCATTGGTAATGATTCTGTATCTTCTGCGGCGGCATCGTACCCAGCATTGGCAACAGCAGCAAGAGATGCAGTTTCAAGTGCCTTAATTGCATCAGGTGCAATAGGAGGCATTAGTTGCAACATAAAGTTACCATTAAAGCCTTCGCCAGTTGGGTCTACGGTGTTACTTGCATAACCAGTAAAGTAGGTCTTAAACTTGCCTTTTGAACCACTTGGGGCAATGTAAGGGTAGAATGTTCCTTCAAATTGTTGCTTTCCAAGACTATCGTTGTAGTACATGAGGTCGCCTTCAAGGACTTTGCCTTCCATACGTTCAGGCTTACCTATTTTGAATACACCGTTACTAGCATCGAACATTACGGTTCCAGTAGTGGTAAAAATAGCCTGGTCAACTGGGCTACGAGTAGGACCAGCAATTACACTATAAAGCTCATACTCTTCACCAGGCTGTAGGAAAATACCGTTTTTAAGTGGGTTATCGAAAGCATCTTTAGCCTTTGTAATATCGATAGAAAACTCACCTCCATCAATATTCTTATAAGGAATCCAGGTACTTATCTTGCCAAGTTTGGTAGCTAAACCTACAAAGCCATCAAATTCTAGTAGCTTTTTGTTAGCCACCATTTTCACACCACCTTTAAAGGCAACGCCAGCATTAACAAAGAGTGGTTTTTCTTCACCTACAATACCACTACCTTCTGTTACACCTTTGGTTTTATCTAAATCGCCACGCTTATTTCTTGGGTAAACTTGAGAGAAGTCGTTGAAGTTAACCTTCAATGTATCGCCATTAGGACCAGCATAGTTGTAGTCTGCCGAACCTTTGAAAACATATCTACCTAAAATTTGTACGGTAGCACCAGACATTTGGTGGTATTCGTTCAAAGTATCTAGGGTAAGTCGCGCGTTCTTTAAAGGAACTATTTTGGCATTAGAAGCAATGGTTACATTACCGCTATCAGGTATAATCAAAGCATCGGCAACTTTAATATTAGGTACACCCTTTACGTTTAGTGTATTCTGGGCAATATCGTAAGTAGCATTAGTTGCCAAGAAGTTTAGTGAATCTTGTTGAGGGTCAGTAGAATAGAAATAAGAATTTTCAATTTCTTCTTCAGCTGGTTTTTCCATTTGCACGGTTTTCTTTTCAGAATTCCAAACCAACTTACCTATTGATGTTTTATACTTCATCAAAGGGAATTCATTGGATGCCACACCTTCTACCTCAGGACTTATTTCAGCCGATTTACGTTTTAAGCTATATTCAAATTTTACGTTGGTAG
Source organism: Cytophagaceae bacterium (assembly GCA_027487695.1). Taxonomy (GTDB): domain Bacteria; phylum Bacteroidota; class Bacteroidia; order Cytophagales; family Flexibacteraceae; genus JAIYDB01. The sequence continues at coordinate 8,416 of JAIYDB010000060.1, forward strand.
AACGCACCGCAGGGTTTGCGGTATCGCTACTTTCAATAATGAAGTTAGACTCCCTTCCGCTGTATTCCTTTTCTGTAAAGGATAGCAGATTAGAAGTTACCTTTACCCCTTTACTCCTTACAGAACCAGCACCACCAACACCCTTTTTGCTACTAAGGGTAAGGTTACCCTGAAGGTTTATAAGTCCTTTGTATAGCTTAAAGTCTTTCTCCTTAGAAGTAAGCACCATACTATCCTGTTTCGGGTGCCATTGTAAGCGGTAATTATCAATTTTAGCATCAGGGAAGCTGATATTATCTCTGTTGCCAGATTTCATGGTAAACGATTTACCATCGGCTGTAACTGAATCTTGGTAGAAGCGGAAGTTGTTGGAACGGATTACAGTTCCCAAATAAACAATTTCACCCTTACCTCTCAATCCTTGCTTATTCATAGCAAGGGTACCGTTAAATATTGCCTTACCTTCAAAAAGCTTGTAACCTTCTGGTGGTACCTTATGGGTAAAGCCCATTGATTTATCCTTTTGTACTTGAAGGGTATCTTCAAAAACAGGGAAAATGCCATCTGAATGGAACTTACCTTTGAACTTAACAGTCTTCGGATCGTACTGACCAGCAGAGTCTATATTGAAAGGCGGAACATCGAAATAAACGTTTTCATTAAAGTTCCCCTTAACGCCAGGGTTATCAAAATACACGTAAGCAGGACTACTTACATCTAAAATCGGGTACTTTTCAATGCGTTTTTTACCACTTTTATTAATTGGATCATTAATAAAAAGGGTACCAGTAGTAAGTTCTTTCTTGCTAGTATCGCCGTGGCGCTTACTTTCTAGTTTTACACTTTTATTGTATGCACTTTGTAATTCATTCAGTTTCTTTTGGCTAGCGGTATCGCCTTTCTTATCTACGTTTAGGGCTATGCTATCTATCTGAACCAGCTTTACATTGAATTTATCGTAATCAAGCTCAAAGTTTTTTCCAGTAATAAGAAACGCCCCCGCATTAAGCTTACCATCAAATTTGATTGAGCGACCTTTTTTTACAGAGATATCTTTGTTTGCGTTGGTAGGTTCAATAAATACGTTAAGCGAATCTGATAGGAAAAACTTAGTTACCGCAAATATTTTCATATCCTGCGTGGTAAGATTGTAAGAAGCATTTACTCCATTAGGCGCAAAACTTTGCAGCGACATAAAGTCGAAGTCCTTACGTTTTAACCTGCTATTGTAATAATGCCTTAGCTTAGGACGGATCGTTATTTTGCCTCTTAGCGGTTCATAATCAATAAAGTAGAAACTTGCTAAAAGTCTTGCGGTATATTCTATATCGTTTTTACGTATGGTAGGATAGTTTCCCGTAACGTCTAAAATGGAGAAGGTTGGGCTTTCCATCTTTTTCTCCATGGCAAGCATAAGTACCAATGGATCGTAGTTTTTATAACCCTTTAGGGCCTTAATAATATCGGCATTATAATAGTCGGTACTTTGGAATACAGCAGGAACAAGTGCTGGCGCATTACGTATTCTGAATTCTACCTTGTTACTATCTAAGTAGTAGTAAATATCGTCACAGGTAATTTCAAACTTATGATAGGTATCAAAAAACGGAGTTTCTTTAAGCGATTTTACCTCTGTACTCATTCTAAGTAAACGCTTGTTTACTTGATAATCAAGTACCACACCTGGATGGTATAAGGTATCGTTCTTGTTGAAAATCTGAACAAGTGAGTAATTTGAATTTACTAGAGAATCAGAAATCTGGAATTCAGGACTGAGCAATTGAAAGGCTTTTTTGCCTCCAGGTTTGAATGAAAATACACTGTATGAATTAAAGTAATTGGCAGTACTTAAAACCCTCCCTTTCTGAGTAATACCCCCAACAATATCAATGCCTTCACCTAGCTCAAAAAATTGGTTGTTCTTTAAATAACTTTGAAAGCGCGGATATTCAGAGTCTTCTGGGCTGCGGTGGCGGGTACTATGAAACTCAAAAATACCCCAAATAGGGAATTTCTCCCTGCCAGGCATAGTTAGCCTTGCTGCCTCACATTTGAAGTACGAAGTCTTTAGGTTCCAACTAAAAGTACCAAGGGTACAGTACATATCGTCGTGGGTGAGACCGGTCATAGTCCAATCCATTTCACCTGCGTTAACTCGGGCAAGGTTTTCTGTTAGGTTAATAGCTCCACTTGCCTTAGCCAAGGTTGTACTATCAAAAGTGGTGGTTATTTTCCAATCGGCCACATCGGTTAAAAACAGCAAAGGCCCCTCAGGAAAGTTGAGTGGGTCTAATTCTGGCAAGTTGTTTTCACCATCTGATTGGTTGGGTAGTTTAGGTTCAGGTAAGCCAAGGTTTGCAATGGCTTCCATTCCTTTGAAGGCACCTGTATCTGCTTCTGTTTCACCGAGGTAATAGTCAAATCTAAAGGTTTGATTTTCAGAAATAACCTTTACGTTTCCGTTTGCAATTATGCCCTCGTTCAAAAAGTTGGTTACCCTACTTAAATAAGTAGAAAACTGCTTTGGTTTATACACTGCGGTTCGCCAAGTAGCGAATAAAAGTCTGCTGCTTTGGTCTTCATTCAAACCCTTGGCACTGGCTGCTGTAAAGGCTTTTAATAGGAAGTCCATATTTGGATAAAGGGGCATCCTTTGCTCCACAATATGCCTAGCTATGGTAATAAAACGCTTCTTATTCCTATCGTTCATGCTACTGAACGCAGGCTCAAACTCTTCTACTACGGGTGCGGTTTCTACGTTTCGGTTGCGCTTCATCAGGTTGTTCATATCAACCATAAATGAATCGGGCTCAAACGATAGCTTTACTGTCCTTCGTTGAGCTTGCGCAAGAAGGGAGCAAAAAATAAATGTAGCAAGAAGAAGTATAGACTTAAGTAGGCGCACTTGATAGAGTTTACTTTGGCAGCTTAATGAGTAAAACAAACTTATTTTAAGCTTTTTTCAAAATGTAATACGGTCCAGGTTTCAAACCCGCTTTGTTCTTTAACGTAGGTAAGTCCTGCTTTAGTAGCAGCATCGGCTACCAATTCAATATCTGATTTATAAAACCCTGATAGCAGTAATTGTGCGTTAGGAGCCATTACAGCTGCGTATTGGGCCATTTCTGCTATTAGTATATTCCTATTGATATTGGCTAAAACTATATCGAATGGTTCGGTGGCTTCCATATCGGTGATTTTACCTTGCCATACATCTACACCAGAAACTTGGTTTAAAGCCAAATTTTCATTCGTATTTTCGATAGACCAGCTATCGGTATCGTAGGCATTGATATAGGCAGCCCCAAGTTTATAAGCCATTATGGCCAAAATACCTGTGCCAGTTCCGCAATCTAAAACACGCTTACCTTGTAAATTTAGACTAAGCATATTTTCAAGCATTAAGCTGGTGGTGGTGTGGTGACCAGTACCAAAAGCCTGCTTTGGCTGAATTACTAGTTGGTGAGGAAAGCTATCGTTAGCAGGGTGAAATACAGCTCTAATGTAAATTTGGTCGGTAACTGATACAGGTTGAAAAGCTTTCTCCCATTCCTCGTTCCAGTTTTTATCTGCAATGGTTTCGTAGGCATAGCCAATAGAAGTGAACTCCGCATACTCCATCAGGAAGCCTTCAAAGGCTTCCAAGTTAAAGTCTGGTGCAGGGATATATGCTTTAAATCCAGTTGCGGTATCTTCAAAACTCTCAAAACCAGCATTGCCTAACTCGGCAATAATAATATCTTTGAAAGGACCTTCTATCTCTACACTTAGTGCTACGTATTCCATTTAACTTATCAGGAGCTTTAATTATTTACCGCACAAATGTACACCGTAGATATCGGAATGGCGGTATGGGGCAACAACTTGATCAAAATCGGCTCCAAATTGTAAGAAGGTAGGCTTGCTACCAAATTTTATATTTCTAATGTACCTGTACAAAGTTTTAAAGGTAGTAGCCTCGGCATCAGTATTTCCGAATACAGTAACGGTATCTGTTTCAGGCTTCATACCTAGTTCTTTCATTACCAATAAGGTAAAATAAGCAACATCGGTATCGGCTTTAGTATAATATAAATTACAGAATCTTAAAGCGGGACCATTCTTCACTATAACAACCACGTAGTCAGGTTCAATATGAACGCTAAGGTTTACAGGATCGGCAAAAACTGTGTTAGACACAGTTTCAATTAGTCCAGAAGTTTGATGAAAATAATTAATGGTGTTGTTGTAGAACCTATCAACCCATTCTTCCAAGGCGGCATCTAAACCAAAAACATTTACATAGCCATTCGTGTGTTTGGTGTAAGCAATACGCTCGCCAACTAGTGGTTGAAAAAGTAAACGTTGGTATTGGTCTAATAAATCTGGATTGAAAATTTTGTCAGGAATTAAAGCAAAATGCTTGCTGCAAGTAACCACATTAACTGCATTCCAATTTTTAAAACTTAGAATATTGTTAGTGTTTAACAAGTTGATCACCTGTTCTTGCCAAGGTTGCTGGTCAGAAAAGGGGAATTGGAGCAATGCAACTACTGCATTTTGCTCATCAACTATAACAGCTATAAGTTCCCAAGCGGCAATTTTTAAGTTTAAGGTACAGTTGCTCAATTGGCTCGGCGAAAAATCAGGAGCAGAATAGTGCAAAGTATTTGAAAGCGATGCCATTTCTATCAGAAGTTATTTTGGCACAAATTACTGTAATTTATAGGGTTTACCCATTTACTTATTGTTATTTTTATGCCAAATGCAATATTAAAGCTGTAATAGCTTTGTTTTGCACTTTCAATACCTAAAAGGCAATAGCTTTTAACCTTAGAATAATATGAGCGTAAAGGAAAAAGACAACAATAGAAGTAAAACCACCGAGGTGATGATTTTATCAGTGGCTATTATTGCTTCTTTATTAGTTGGGGCCTTTGTAAATCAATCTATTACCCAGAATCGCCAAGTAGAAGAGAAGGTGCTTATTAAAATAAAAAGTCCGAACACTGTTGAAATGATAAAATTGGCAGATTCATTGAATCGCAACGACCTGGAAATGAAAAGTATTTATGATTCACATAAAAGTGCAGGTCAAGTTTCTCAAGAAGAAACCGAGTTTGTAATGGAGAAGATGTCTGAAAATAATGTAATAAAAAGAGATGTTTATCAAATGGTTTTAGATTCGCTAAACCGTTAAGATATACAACTGCAATCTTAATGTACTGAAATTGTCTACGTGCCATCTGTAATTCTTATGAGCATTCACCTTATTATTGATGCAGGTAATACCTATGTAAAGGCAGCTTTATTTAATGGGAATGCTATGTTGTTCGTTTTTTCGTTCAAAAGAGGTGAGCATTGGCATGATAAATTAGAAGGTTATAAACCTGAAAAAGTAATAGTAAGTAACGTAGGAGAGCATTTTGCCGATTTAGTTTTTGAGGAAGTTCCCACTTTAGTGCTTTCTGAAACTACTCCTTTACCTATCAAGAATGCTTACAAAACACCCAATACCCTCGGCAAGGATAGGATTGCGGCAGCTATTGGTGCTTGGAACCGGTTTCAAAACCAAAATATCTTAATTATTGATGCTGGTACCTGCATCACATATGATGTAGTAAACAGCGAAGGCATTTATTTAGGAGGAATTATTGCCCCCGGTATGTATATGCGTTTGCAGGCAATGAATCATTTTACAGCACGCCTACCATTACCTGAATGGAATGAAAATGCCCCTTTAATTGGCGATGATACCATTTCATGTATGCAAAGTGGTGCCGTAAATGGCATACTTTCAGAGGCAGAAGGCATCATTACCAGAATGGAAGAAAAATATTCTGACTTACAAGTTGTAATTTGCGGCGGTGCAACTTCGTTTTTTGAAAGCAAGCTTAAATACCGCATTTTTGCAGCCCCATACCTAGTACTAGAAGGTTTAAACAGTATCTTACTATATAATGATTAACAAGCAGCAACGCATACTCTTTATTATTTGTTTTTTGGGTAGTTCTATAGCTGCTTATGCACAAGGTTCTTTAGGAAATTCACCACTTACCAGACAACCCTTCGGCGAATATGTAATGGAGGGATTTAGCAGAAACCGTGCTATGGGAGGTGCAGCCATAGGTAACCCTTCAGGTGAATATATTAACATTGAAAATCCAGCATTGCTATGGTATAACCGTACTTCAAACATTGAGGCTGTTTTACAAGGGCAAATCCGCAATATTTCAGATAAAACCAATAGCCAACGCACTGGTGGTGTGGTGCCTGTAAACTTTGGTTTGGCTTTCCCTGTAAGCAAAAGAACTTCAATGGCATTTGGTATAAAGCCGTTAAGCTTTACTGATTATAATATCTCATACAATGAGCCTGTAGTAGGTATTAACGATACGGTTAACTACCAATTAAAAGGTGCAGGTGGTTTAGCTAAGGCTTTTGTAGGAGCCGGGGTAAGGCTGAATAACTATTTTTCTGTTGGTTTTGAAGGTGGTTTAACCTTTGGCAACTTAACATACGAAAGGAATATTAGGTTTTTCGGAACTTCAGAGCCTATAGCTAGTATTCAAACTTCCAACAGATACGTAGGCTTTAATGCCAAGCCTGGTATCGCTTTCAGGACAGCAACCGATAGTTCTAAAACTCATTTTTTCACAGTTGGGTTAGTGTTCGATTATGGATTCGATATGAACTTGTCTAGAAAAAATACACATCAGCGTTTAGCAGATGTAGGACTGCCTTTTTATACTGATACACTAAATAGCTTAAATGGCTATAAAGTTGGTTCGCCAAGTACTATTGCTCTAGGTATGGCTTATTCAAAAGAACAACATTATACTTTAGCTTTTGATGCAGCATTTACTAATTGGTCTAACTACAAAGATCCTTCTGGAATTGCTTCTAGTATCCCAAATACAACAAGACTTGCCTTAGGTTATGAGTGGATTCCAAATCTATATAGTGGAAAGTATTTGAAGTTAATTGCCTACCGATTAGGGGTGAGCTATAAAACTTTACCTTTAGAATTTAACAACAAACAAGTAAATGATTTGAAAGTAACTGCGGGCTTCGGTTTTCCTGTAATTAGGAAAGAGGCCAGGTATATGCGTCCATATATCAACCTAAGTATGTTTGCAGGTCAGAGAGCTAATTTAGCTAGCAATAACCTGAGCGAGTTTTACTTTGGGGCAAGCATTGGTATTACCTTGAACGATACCCAGTGGTTCAGACGCTTCCGGATTGAATAACAATACCGTAATGGTTCAGTTATTATGTTTAATTTTGTAGTCTAACTCAAAAACCAACCCAATGAAATTAAACACCATTCAATCTATTGCTGTTGCGGGCGTAGTATCTAGCCTAGCTTCGCAGTTGGGTTTGTATTTGCTTAACAAGCAGGTAGATAACTTTATATATGTTTACCCTGTTTGGGTGGCTGTATTTCTTTTGGGTACTGGTATTAGAATTTACAGAGGTGGAGTAATGGAACACCATCATCACGATCACGATCATTAAAAAAGTGGTTTGGTAAAAGTTGGCTTGTTCCAATTTTGCTATCTCACGGCAGAAACTGCCCATATTATCTTTAAAAGCTTAGTACCCCAATGATTTTACCAGTTGTTGCCTTCGGCGACCCAGTTCTTAAAAGAGTAGCCGACGATATTGCCCCAAATACCGATGTAAAGGCGTTGGTGGCCAATATGTTTGAAACGATGTATGCCGCTAATGGTGTAGGTTTGGCAGCCCCGCAAATAGGCCAGAGCATCAGATTGTTTGTGATTGACTCTACCTTAATGCAAGAGGAAGGTGAAGAGGGCAAGGGGTATAAACTAGCTTTTATCAATCCTGAAATACTTGAAGAAACTGGCGAACTTTGGGGGTACGAAGAGGGATGCTTATCTATTCCGGGGATTAGGGCGCAGGTACAAAGACGTCCCGTTATTAAGATAAAGTATTTTAACGAGAATTGGGAACCACAAGAAATGACTTTTGATGGTATGAACGCTCGAGTTATTCAGCACGAGTACGACCATATTGAAGGCAAGTTGTTTATAGATTACATTACCCAGCTTCGTAAGCAATTACTCAAAGGCAAACTTTCCGATATTTCTAAAGGCAAGGTAGATGTGAGTTATAGGATGAAGTTTCCTGTAAAGTAAGGGAGAGAGAGAAAACTTACTTGTTCCTCAGAAACAGCACGTTAGAAGGTAAATTGCTTAATAGCTTTTCAAAATCACGGTTAGAAAAATAGTTCCGCCAGGTCTTACTAAGGTCTGGCGCTCGCATTACTAGTAAGTCCGTTTTTTTGTCGTGGGCATATTCACTTACTCGTTCAACCGGATGATCGACAGCTGCGTGTATTACAATCTTAGTATCAGGGTTTACTTCTTTCAGTTGCGCCTTCTTTTGGTTCAGTTTTCGGTTAATGAATAACCGCTGTATGCTCATCCCTTTTCTAGGTTTTAGGTATAGCCAGCCAAAGTTTTTAGTAAACCAACT
>JAIYDB010000064.1 GCA_027487695.1 Cytophagaceae bacterium
AGTGGGCTTTGAACTCGGTTAATACCAGTGGTTGGTCTGCCATTAGGGTCAAGCCTAGCCAATCTGAATTCAAAGTTGGCGTTGCCCATGATGTTTTTAAAACGAACATTTCTTACCCTGCCAGTATCAGATCCTCTGCGTTGGAAATTCCTGTTCAATAACTCTATTTCACGAATGATAGAAGTAGCTGGAAGATTTTCAGGTCCATTATCATGAATTACGTGAAACACTACTGGGATAATTACGGTTGGGTCCGTTTGGGTACTGCTAACACGCTGCATTCTTTGGTTAGCAATAAACTGCGCAGTAAATTGCTCTAAGGCTGCTTGGTTTTGAAGCAGACTTGGGTTGCGCTCTATGGCTTGGCGGTGCATTTCATCTGTAATACAAAAGCCTTGAGCCTGTACAGAAAGATTTGCAAAACCTATAAATGCTAAGACTAAACTTAACACCTTAATAGTTAAACTTATTCGGAAGGTGGTAGAATTCATTGCTTTGAATTGGGTAAACAGTTTTACTAGCAAACGAAGGTTGAGTATTTTGCTAGTTGACTACAAAATTACTATTTTCTTCTGAAAGCTAGCAATTTCAATACCTATTGTTCTATGATAATGTTCGTGAACGTAGGAATTTAACTGCCTTTACCTTTAAAAACAAACGCCTGATAGTGCTTTTACACTATCAGGCGTTTTAATTGAACATTAAACTTAAGTTTCCTTATTCCGCAGCAACAAACTTACGTACCTGAATAGCACTTCCATCACTAATGCGGAGCGTGTAAACGCCTGCTTTTAATTGCTTTGCAACTGAAGATAGTGGTAATTCATTAATACCTATTTCTGGATTAATTTCGATGTTGCCTACCGTACGACCTGCTACATCTGAAACAGTGATGGTGGTTGTTTTTGCCGATTGAGCAGTAAACCTAATAGTAGAGTTACCTACACTTGGATTTGGCACTACATTCAAATCAAAAGCCTCAGTAAGTTTAGCTTTGGCGTTAAGCACAGGTCTTAATGCTACCTGGAAATTATCGATATAGAATGTAGATGTATTGGTTCCTACCGCATTATAATTTATACGGAATTGTAGGTTATTAGTTCTGTATAAAGCAGTAGGTATTCTAGCACTACTAAAGAACTTCCATTCACCCTGATTATTAGGAATGAAGATACTGCTTGGTGTTAAACGGTTGGTGGTGTATAGCACTTCAGGAGTATTTATAGTTGCTATATTAGTCCAAGTACGGCCACAATCATTTGAAGCAGAAACAGTTACTATATCTGAAGTAGTAGCCGTTGACGATGTTCTTCTGGATGCTGCATAATAGAAATGCACCGAAAGAAACTCGTTAATACTATCTAAACGAGTAAGTATTGGTGGGGTTTCCAAAGTAGCATTAGAGCCTGCGCCATTATTAAATGGACGTAGTACCAAGCTTTTACCTGTATTGCCTTCAATACCTAAGTTTGAAAATGTAAAATTCTGAGTTCCTGTACTGTTAAATGTCCAAGCAGAATCGCCCACAACTGCTGGGCTAAGTAAATTGGTATTTGAAAACGTTTGAATATAAGGCGCTCTGCCTATTACTCTTGCACCAGAAACATTGAATAAGCTATCAATAGTAATTGAATCAGAACCAATAGCATTACTTACTACCAATTTAACACGCTTAAAGCCTGGGCTTGTAAAAGATATTACTGGGTTTGGACCAGTTATTGTTGATGCTGAAGCACCTTCAATTTGCCAATTGTAAGTGATATTACCTTGGGCATAATCAATAAAGGTACCTCCTAACATGGTAATATTCTCTCCTAAGCATACTGAACTTTTTTGGTTGCCTACAAATGCAATTGCCTTAAATCTTGGATAGCTAACACCTGTTGCAATGAGGTTAGCTTCACTCACCATATTTAATCTGCCACCAAGGTTGCTACTCGCTGCAGCATGCATTCTTCCAATTTGCCCAATGGTAAACATATGGCTACAATCGGCATAGTCCATGTAGTTTTCAGTATTTGGCATTGGCTGCCCTGGGCAACGTGCGGCAGCGCTATCGCAACCAGAAAAAGTTCCTCTTGTAGGTGGGGTATCATCTACATTATCTGATAAATTACAGTTACCGGCATCGCCAACATTATTTATAAATGGGTGATTTAAGTTAAAATAGTGACCTACTTCGTGGGTAAGTGTGGTATTTCCCATGCTACCTGCCCTTAGAACTACACCCTCAATTTCAGCACTTACCGATCCTGGGAAATAGGCATAACCAGCTACAAATGAACCCGGAGGTAAACCACTTAGTCCAATGCTAATATCCCTTACAATCCAAATATTGAAATACCTATCGGTAGGCCAGCTAACTATACCTTTTACGTTATCGTTTCCTGTCGCAGTTAGTGGTGTAACGTGACGGGTAATACCATCGGTTGGGCGACCATTAGGGTCAATTCGAGCTAAACGAAATTCAATATTTGCATTGCCCATAATTCTACGGAATGCAGCACTTCTTACGCTATTCGTATCTGAACCACGACGTTGAAAATTGCGGTTTAGCAATTCAATTTCACGGATAATTGATACTGTAGATACGTTTTCAGGACCGTTATTGTGCATAACGTGAACCGTTACGGGAACAATAAAAGTAGGATTGGTATTTACTGAAGAGGTTCTTTGTAACCTTTGGTTTGCTATGAATTGGGCCGTGAATTGCTCAAGCTGATTCATTCTCTGAATTGCCTGAGGATTGTTTTCAATTGCTTGGCGGTGCATAATATCTGATCCACAAACCCCTTGGGCTTGCGCAATTTGACCAGAACTTAACACGATAACGAGTGCTGCAAACAGCACTTGTATTATTGATTTTCTTCGGAAGGTAGTAGCTTTCATTGAAATACGGGTGTAAACAGTTGTTGGGAGATAAGAACCTTGTATCTCTTGCCAATAATTAGCAAGAATACAATTTTCCTTTGTATTTTCAGACACCTCATTAGGGAGTAAAGTTGTAGCAGTCCTTAATTTCCCTTTCTACTCGAATAAACTGGCGATTTCCTTGGCGAATTTTTGGTTGATAAATTTCCTTTTCAACTTCATGGTTGGGGTAAGTTCGCCAGTGTCAATAGTCCACGGATTAGGCAAAATGGCTATCTTTTTTATTTGCTCATATTGACCTAATTGTGCATTACATTTTTCAACTTCAGCATTTATCTTTTCCACAACCTGCTCATTAGCAATCATTTCATCTACAGTGCTATGGCTAATGCCTTTGAATTTGCACCAGTTAGTAAGTCCTTCCGCACTTGGAACAATTAAGGCTGCGGCATACTTTTCGCCTTCACCTACTACCATACATTGTTCAATAAAAACCGACTCCTTCAATAGGTTCTCGTTTTTCTGAGGGGCAATATATTTGCCATTGGAAGTTTTAAAAATCTCCTTTTTCCTATCTGTAATTTTGAGGAATTTACCATCTACCCACTCGCCTATATCGCCAGTTTTAAGGTAGCCATCGTCGGTCATTACTTCAGCTGTAAGTTCTGGCTTGTTGTAATAGCCCATCATAATATTTGGACCCTTTACCAAAATTTCACCATCAGGGGCAAACTTTACTTCCACCCCATCAATAAGCCTGCCTACTGTTCCAAGGCATACCCCTTCAGGCTGCTTCCAGTTTACAGATATCACTGGCGATGTTTCTGTAAGTCCGTAGCCTTCCATTACATCTATACCTGCTGCTCTAAATACTCTACACAATCTAGGTTGTAAGGCCGCGCTACCGCAAACTATGGCTACTAAGTTTCCGCCTAAAGCAGCCTGCCACTTACTGAAGATAAGTTTGCGGGCAATCCCCAATTTAAAGTTATACCAGCCGCTATTTTTTCCTTGCACATCATAAGCCAAACCAAGGTCCAAAGCCCAGAAAAACAAGGCACGTTTTATACCAGTAAGTTCTCTGCCTTTGAGCACAATTTTATCGTACACTTTTTCCAGCAGTCGAGGTACCGTGGTAAAAATTTGTGGTTTTACCTCTTTCAGATTGTCTGAAATAGTATCCATGTTTTCAGCAAACCAGATTTCCACACCAAATCGCTGATACAAATAGCTAAGCATACGCTCATAAATGTGGCAAAGTGGTAAAAAACTCAATGCTTTATCTCCATCCTTTACAGGCACATAAGCCGCTGCTCCTTTTATATTACTAATCACATTGGAATGACTTAACATTACCCCTTTCGGATTTCCAGTGGTGCCGCTGGTGTAAATAATGGTGAGCAAGGCACTGCCAGTTAAACTTGATTTTCTGGTTTTCAATAAAGCCTGATTAGGATTAGCCTTACCTGCTTCTACTAAATCTGACCAATGAGGTAAACCATTTACTTGATCAAACATAAAAATTTGAACAGGTAAACCTGCTTTTTGGGCAGCTTCAGTGGCTTTGTGGTACATTTCTTCAGTACTAACAAAGGCGTATTTGAGTCCACAGTCTTTGAAAATATAGGCGGTATCGTCAGCCGAAATGGTTAAATAGATTGGCACACTCACTGCACCAACTTGCTGAATAGCATAATCGGTAATGCACCATTCCGGACGGTTATTTGCGATAATGGCAATTTTATCGTTCGCTTCTACGCCCAGATTTAGCAAGCCATTAGCCAAGGCATTAACCAACTGCCCTACCCTTTCAGTACTATAAGTAACCCATTTACCCCCCTCTTTTGCAGCGAAATATGCCTGTTTATTAGGCTTTGATAAGGCAAGGTCTAATAAATGAAAACAACAGTTTATATCGGTATGTAACATGATTTCTGATCGGTTATTTGGTGAATAGCCAAAGTAAAGCCGTAAGATAGGGACGAAGAGCTGAAAGGAAAAATGGGGATGGGAGCTTACCATACTTTATAAAATTAATTACTTATGCAGTAATTGTACTTTTCCAATTAAAAGTTACATTATTCCAATATTAGTTTACATGGTATACCAACTTATATTTTGACTATGAAGTTATTTTAAAATATTATTGCACCAAAATCTGCTTTTTTAGCGTTATTTTAATATTTTTAAAACAATTTCCTTAAACAAGAAACTTTGTCATTTGGAATTATAATTCTCTTTTTTACCTTGCCATTGTGTTTCAACTGCAGTTAACACTCCATCCAATTTTAACATAAACCCAAAATAATCACAATGCTGCGTAAAATATTACCAACTTCCACAATAAAAGTGGAAGAAAGAAACCCTGTTTGCCTAGGAAATAGTAAAAAATGGAAACTGCTATTAGTTAGTATGTTTATTAGTGGGAGTATTGTTAATGCCCAAACCACAGGGACTTTTAATAATATTGGCATCGGCACAACAACACCAAATCCAGAATATAAACTGCATATCAGTGAACCAAATAGTCCAAATATATTACTTGAAAGGACTGGTCAAAATTTTGGTGATTTACCAACACTTACTTTTAAATCTTTCGATAAAAAGGGTATTATTTCTTTAGCTGAAATTGGTGCAGATACTTCATCAAAAGAGCTTTGGATTATGTCTAAATTTGCATACCAAAGAGGGAGTAGAACAGGCCTACGAATTTTTGGAACAAACCCAAATAACGAACTTACCAATTCTCTTTTCTTAACTTATGAAAGTAATAGGTATGGAGGCGTAATTGATTCACGAGGTAATAATTCCTTAGATAGGACAAATCAATTATTAACATTAATGCCTTATGGTACAGGAGGTAGAGTAAGCATTGGCGGTAGAAGACCAAGAAGAGAAATTCTTACTACAAGGGGCTTTCCTTATAATGCTGATTACAAACTTTCAGTTGATGGCTGTGGTGTTTTTAGACAACTTATTGTAATCGGTGAAAACGATTGGTATTGGCCAGATTATGTATTTCAGCCAGATTATTGCTTAAGACCATTACAAGAACTGCAAGAGTTTATTAAAGTGAACAAACACTTGCCTGATGTTCCTTCTGTTGCAGAAGTGGCTGAGCAGGGCCAAGATATTGGTGAAATGAATAAAATACTGCTTCGTAAAATAGAAGAGCTTACTTTGTATATCTTACAACAAGAAGAGCGTCTTACCAAACTTGAAGCCCAACAATGAAAAAGCATTATTTCATCCTATTAATAGGAATTGCCACGCTCTTCAACTCCTGCATTCACGACTTTGAAGAGGGGAACGATTTTAGCTTCAGAACATTTAACCAAAGACTTACTAACAAATGGAAATTAGAAGGTATTTGGATAAATGGTGTGGACTCAACTGGCTTTTACCCATATAAAGCTTATACAGATCCTAATAACTATAAATTAATTTTATCTAACAAACAAACAGGCGAAGGTTTTAGATATTTTGAATTTAACTGGGGCAAAAATGGATACAGTTCTGGTGAATGGGATTTTAGAAAGAACAACAATCAAATTGTTCTAAGGTATGCTGGTGGAGGCTTTGGAATAATCAGTTTCTATGGTTCGTCAGTTGGTAAAGTAATTTGTTGTAAAAACAAAAGACTTATCATAGAATCTAAACTTGATACAATAAACGGGAGAACACTTAAACTCTTATATAACGCATTATGAAACGACTTTTAATAATAGTTTTATGGGTTTTATTTGGCACATTGCCATTGTTTTCCCAACCTAGTACACATCCACACCAGCAAAAATATTGGCGCTATAGACAAAGGTTAGTGAGCCGAATGCTTAGGTATGGAGTTTTGAATTCAACTAACAGCAACGTATTTGATCCAATAAATATAACCGGCGGTTATTCAATTCCTTTGAGTCAAGTAAATAGAAGTGAATTTGAAGGAGGTGGCTACCAGGAGGTTAAATTTGGAGACGCTACAATGCAATTAGGATTGTACTGGGCAGTTTTAGCAACAGAAATTAAACTTCTTAGAGATAATGGTCAGGATTATTCTATGACATTACGAGAATTATATCGAGCAATGCAAGCTTTTGATAGATTAGATTACTATTGTGAATCAAAGCAAAAATTTAACCATGACAACCTATTTCCATCTCGTTTAAACGGAATTGCTATGCGCGATGATGCTAATTATGCATTTGGTCGTTCTCATTTCTATCTAAATAATTTTAATAGTCTAAAATCAGACTTTTTTGAAGTTAGAAATGGGAGAAATGATTCTAAAAACAATACATTATCGAGAGATCATCTAGCCTATTTGCTTGTTGGTTGGACTTGCATAGTAAAGTGTTTAGAGAATGGAGATATAGTGGACAATGTCGCACTTAAAAACTACGCAAAAGCTCAAGTAGATCGTTGCTTGCGTAAATACGCAGCTGATGATTACAAAATGCTACACGATGCGGGTAGACAAGAGACCGCGCACGGTGATTTAAGGATGTATTCACCAGGAATTAATTCTGCAGGAAGCAGAATACAGCAAGAATATTATTCCAAGTATTTAGGAAGCAGTTTTCAAGCAAATTATCCTAGTTATGTTATAGGGCGTAATCACTTTATATGGAGAGGAATGGGGAATAATGACGGAGCATTTCTAGGGGAAGAAATTTTCAATGGATTTACTTACGCTTTTATTGATTTCTATGCTGCTTGTGCTAGCGATTGGAATTTCGGTTTGGAACCTGTAGTTTATTTTACAGTTCCATTACCTTGCGGTGTTAGAATTTGGAGACCAGCAATTTTATTTTGCCCTCAAACCTTTTATAGGTATAATGTTTCACTTCCAACTAATTTGGGCTTTCCAGTTGCAGATCTATTTATGGGAATTGGAGCAGGAGTAACAGATATATTAAGCTGGTTTCTTGCAGCCACTCCTATTTTAGGAAGACCACCAAGTTTAACTATCAATTACACTGGTAATGCTTTATCCCATCACGCGATGTATAATAAAACTTATTTGCAACCTCTTGTACATCAGTTTTTATTTAATTCAAATAATCCTTATATAAGTAGGGAAAACTATCGTGGTATGATGAATGTTGCTCCTTTCTATGGTACCTTTCATAGAGCAAGGAGATATAACTATGAAGAAGGGCCCCAAGGTTGGCGAGTGAATAATCGTTTTGAAAAAACAAGAGATGCAACTCACGACGGAGATGGAACTAGTGGTGAGTTTAATGGATTAGACTATATGCTTATGTGCAATGTTTATCATCTTGTAAATGGTTCTCACGATAATCTTGCAGGTTACGAAGCAGAGTTTAAACCATTTTATGATAAACACTGGCCAGCAGGCAGTCATAATGTTAGCGCGAAATCCGGAATTTATTTTGCAGGAACAGACAACGTGATTATGAATGATGCTGATGTTAATTTGGAGGCGCCTTCTATAAATATTACAGAGAATTTCATTACTGAACCCAACGCCTATTTTAATGCGAAAGCTGTTTACGATACACAAACTCCTATGGGAAGGAAGGCTTCGGATACTTTATTAGCAATTGACCCAACCACATTACCTTTTGATTCAGCAGCTCAAGAGGAACGTTTCAAAAATGATTTTATTGAACAGTTTCAAGAGAAGGTTCAAGATAGCTTGGGAGTTCTGCTAAAGTTAGATTCGACATTAAAAACTTTAGCCTATATTCCTGAATGTGATTTTCTTGCTCAAAATCAAGATTATATAGATTTTGAAGTTAAAGAAAAAGTAAATCTATTTGAAGATGAGCTTACTACATTCCCTAATCCAGCTACTCAGCAGCTAACTTTAGCTTTTAACCTCCAAAATAATGGATATGCTAAAGTTACGATAATGAATGCAAATGGTGCTGTAGTTTTAAATGCAGAATACCCTGATCTTCAGGCTGGTTTGCAACAACTTGCATTAGATATTGCATCGTTAAATACAGGCTTATATCACATTTTAGTTGAAACCTCAGAAAAAGTTTACAATGGAAAAATTAGCAAAATTTAAAGTATTTTGGGTTGCTATTTTTTTAATAGCAAGTTCATTCAGCACCATCGCTCAAAATGTAACAAAAGGTGAAGGAGGTGGCGATCCTTGCAAGTCAGTTCAATTATCCTTTCTTACTCATACTCCTGGCTGGAAAGTAGATAAGATTTATGTGAATGACCATTATGATATTTCTGCAAAAGGAGCAAATACCTTTGTATTCAAATTTAACAATGGGGTATTCTCTATTGAAGACCAATCAGATATTTACTTTGGAGCTTACTCTGTGGTAAATGATACCATCAGGCTTGTATTTCAGGAAAATTCTGAAGTATATGAATCTGACTCAGCTAATCGCTTTCCTAAAGAATGGGCAATTAGTAATTGTAGCCAATTTAGTCTCATTCTAAAGTCAAAGTTCTATGCTAATGAAGACCAAGCTTGGCATCCTATGGAGTATAGGTTTAGGGCTATAAGACCTAGATCAAATTAACCATTAAGGGTTTCTATTTTCAACAAAACCACAGCTTAGGTTGTGGTTTTGTTGTTTAATCCTCTAAATGGGAAGCTTTAATAATTAGTAAAAATAATCTACCAAAGAAATAATTAAAGGTTGTTGTAATTAGTAAAAAAAGCCCCGCTTCGCAGGGCTCTAAATCTATAGTTGTACTTACACACTCGGGTGTTTCACCAACCTAGCATAGGTAATAAAGGTAGTATCATAAGGCTCGTGACCGTTTTCACGCAATAGCTGCATGATTTGTGCTCTGTGATAACTGGCGTGACCTACGCAATGGTTGGCAATATCAATGATTGGGGTTTCGTAGAAATCGCCTTTCGTATTTTTGTAGGAAATAATGCGCAGTAAGTCAGCCTCATCGGTTAGGTTGTTGAGGTAGTTTAACCAATCTGCCATTGTATCATCGTGGAGTTTGGCGTTCTCTTCTAACGATACCACTTGCCAAACGCCAGTAATATTCATTGCTCTACCCTGAATACGGCTAATCCAAACTTCTTGCGCGGCAATCAGGTGCGACAGCAATACTTGAATGCGCTCAATGCCATAGGCATTTTGGTCGGCTATGAGTTTAATGGTTACCTCGTTGGCCCATTTGTTGTATTCGTAATTACGGATTAAATACTGCTTTAACATAAA
>JAIYDB010000058.1 GCA_027487695.1 Cytophagaceae bacterium
GTTTCTAGAATGCAAGCAGCCGTTAATAGCAATACAGGTTCCAGACGTAATTTATGGTCGGCAGCTAATTTAATGAGAACGGGTGTTAATTACCCACGCTTTCAAGCAGTTGCTATTATAGGGAATCCTAAAAGTTCGGTTTGTTTAAGTGAATCAATCACTATGCAGGCAGGTACTTTTATTGATTATGCTCAAGGCGATGTTACCTACAATTGGGAAATTGAGGGTGCTGCACAAACCAATATTACAGGTCCTAATCCATTAATCTCTTTCAATTCACCTGGCTTTAAGCGTGTAAAACTCGTTGTTAGAAATGCAATTGGTGCCGATTCAATGATTATTGATAGTTTGTTTAATGTATCTGGAGCTAGACCTATTGGGCGTACTCCATATATTCAAGACTTCTCTAACACGAACTTGCTTAGCCCAAGTTTAGCAGGCGATTCTGCTTGGGATTTCTTTAGTTCAGGAACTCAGAATTTTACTTTTGCTAACGTTGGTATAGAAGGTAATACTGGAAGAAGCCTTGTATTGCGTCCATTTAACAATGGCGCTGGTTCAAATGCAACTTTGGAAACACACCCTATTCTTACTCGTATTGATAGTACTAATGAGTTTATTTCGGTACACTTTTACTATGCCGCAGCAAGAAGAAACACTACAACATCTACCACATCTGATATTGTAACAGTTTTAGCATCTAACGATTGTGGACGTACTTGGACCACTGTAGCTACCATTAATACTACCCAAGCATTATATACAACTGATAGACTAAGCCCTAGCAGTATTTTTATTCCGAATAACCAAGGAGAGTGGAAGTTTTTCAGTAGCCCAAGATTGCCTTCGGCATTATACAGAAATAGTAACTTACAATTCCGAATCAACTATAATGCGATTGGTACTAATACATCAACTTTCTATATTGATAATTTCCAGCTAGCTAACCGTCCTGTATTAAGTGCAAAAGCTAAACTTACAGAAGCTTTTGATCTGAACGTAGTGCCTAACCCAAGTGTAGGAAAATCAATTGTACGCTTTAGTGCACAAAATACGGCACCAACAACAATATCTGTTTTAGATATTGCTGGTCGTACAGTGGGTAGCATAGAGCTTAACCCAGAAATTGGGGTAAATGAATTGCCGCTTTCATCGGTTGCTAAGCAATTAAAAGCTGGTATTTATACATTACGTATAAGCGATGGAAGTGCTATTCAAGTGCGCAAGTTTGTAGCAGCTGAATGATTGTAAGTAAGAATATATATTTAATCGGGATGCCCGGTAGTGGAAAAACCACTATCGGGCATTTGGTTTCACGGTTGCTTGAATGCCATTTCTTTGAAACCGATTGGGCAATAATCAAGGCGGCAAGCAGCACTATTGGCAATATTATCAAGCATCAGGGTGAAGAGGTCTTTAGAGATTTAGAGGAAGAAGTCTTAATCTCTGCCACTAAACTTGCTGGGGCTGTTATTGCCACAGGCGGAGGTTTACCTTGCTTTAAAAACAATATGGGCTTAATGCAGGCAAATGGTATTGTTGTTTGGTTGCAAGTACCTAATGAGTTATTAATAAACCGATTAAAAGATAGATATAGCCAAATTCCAGCACTAGTAAATACCGATTTAAATCTATCGGTTCCGGATTTATTAGCATTTAGAAGTAAGTGGTACAAACAAGCAGATATTACTATATCATTACCCGATACCAACACAGAAGAAAATGCATTGCAAGTTGTTAAAGAAATAACTGCTTATTTGCAGCACGAAAAAAAGCAATGAAAAGGATAGCAATCTTTTGTAGTGGAAGCGGCACCAATGCCGAAGTAATCATGAGGCGTTTTCAAAACCATGATACGATTAAGGTAGTGAGGTTGTTGGCGAACAAACCTGATATTAAAGCTTTGGAAAGAGCAGCTCAATTTGAGGTGCCTACTACCGTTTTTAATAGAGATACATTTTATAATACCACTGCTATTGAAGAATTGCTTCAACAAGAAAACATTGATTTTATAATTCTAAGCGGTTTTTTGTGGAAGGTGCCTGAGAAAATGGTAAGTCTGTGGCCTAATGCTTTTATAAATATACATCCTTCCCTTTTGCCAAAATATGGTGGCAAAGGTATGTTTGGGATGCATGTTCATGAGGCAGTAATAGCGAATAGAGAAGTAGAAAGTGGTATTTCAATTCACTTAGTAAACCAGCATTACGACGATGGGCAGCTTTTGTTTCAAGCCAAATGCGAGGTATTGCCAACGGACACGGCCTTAAACTTGGCACAAAAAGTGCATCAGCTTGAGTATGCACATTTTTCAGAAGTGATTGAAAATTATATACTTAACTCAGTAAAATAATTTAGCATCTGTATTAAAAGGTAGTTAAGATTGTGTTATTACAATCGTTTTGAGGTAAAAATGGGTATTTTTGTGCTGTTTATACTTTTATGATAAGTAAAAGTATCTTTAACAACTTAAGATATGAAACGAATAGCGGTTTTTACATCTGGGGGCGATTCGCCGGGGATGAATGCTTGTGTTAGAGCAGTAGTGCGCACAGCAGTTTACAATGGTTTAGAAGTATTTGGTATTCGCCGTGGATATAATGGGTTAATCAAAGGTGATATTTTTCCTATGGATTCCCAATCGGTAAGTAATATTGTTCAAAAGGGTGGTACCATCCTAAAATCGGCCAGAAGTAAGGAGTTTATGACTCCCGAAGGCAGGCAAAAAGCTTACGATAACCTGCACAACTTTGGTATTGAAGGCCTGGTTGCTATTGGTGGTAACGGTACTTTTACTGGTGCTCTAAAATTCTTTAATGAATTTGGAATTCCTACTGTTGGTGCGCCAGGTACTATTGACAACGACCTTTATGGTACAGACTATACCATTGGTTTTGATACAGCTGTAAATACAGCACTAGATGCCATTGACAAAATTAGAGATACGGCCGATAGCCACGACCGTGTTTTCTTTATTGAAGTAATGGGTAGAGATAGCGGATATATCGCTATTCAAAGTGGTTTAGGTGGTGGTGCCGAAAAGGTACTTGTGCCTGAAACACAAACCAATTTGGAAGATGTAATTGAGAACCTGAAAGACAATATGCAAAGGTCTAAAACTAGCAGCATTATTGTAGTTGCAGAAGGCGACGATGAGGGTAGCGCTCAAGATATAGCTAACCGTGTAAAGCAGTATATCCCTAATTCTGATATTAGGGTTACTACCTTAGGTCACATTCAAAGAGGTGGTTCACCTACTGCATACGACCGTATTTTGGCAACAAGACTCGGGGCTGCTTGTGTAGAAGGCTTGCTTGATGGTAAAAAATGCGTGATGGCAGGACTTATGAACAACGAGGTTGTTTACACTCCTTTTGAGGATACTATTACCTTGAAAAAACCACTTCATCCTGATTTGTTAAGGTTGGTAGAGATTTTAAATATTTGATTTTAGGCATAAGCGAAGGAGGCTGGAAGTGTGCGGCGCGTAGCGCCGCACACTTCCAGCCTCCTTCTTTGCTTATTGGTCTTTCTTATTCTTCTTCAGATTTTTTGGGTTCCCAAAGTTCTATTCTAAAGCCGTTAGGGTCTTCTATCCAAGCAAATTTGCCATACTCACTATCATCCCTATCAGGCAAAATAGTAACGCCACGTTCAGCAAGTAAAGCAACGTATCCATCTAAATCGTCAACAATATAATTGATCATATATTGCTGATTGCTAGGACCAAAGTATTTGGTATCATCTTTAAATATGCTCCAGATTAGGCTAGCGTCGTTACCAAGCATATCGCGATTTAAGAATGCTTTGCCAAAATCCCAATCTGTCCCAATTCCTAAAGATTCTTTGTACCAAGCTGCAAGTGCAGCATGATCTGGCTGGGTACTACGCAGAAAAATTCCGCCAATTCCAATAATAGAGGGCATAAATAATGATTGTTAAAGTTTTAAAAACGCAAATGGTTACCCTCTAATACATAATTAGCAACCACTCGACGGGCAGCTACTGTATTAACATGACTTATTTTAGTAAAACGAGCTAAAGCAATTAGTAAAATACTTTGGTTATCGGTAACCGCAAAGCTGTTGATGGCAGTTTCGCCAGCTACCCTGCATTTGGTTGTGGCATCGTCTATTGCTGCTATTGCAATAGCTTCTAATAGCCCCTTTTGCTCAGATTTTTTTGCTGCGATTTTTTCAATCCTTAGTAAGGCACTTTCGGCAGTATAAATTTCAATGACCATATCGGCCAATGCCATTAACAGTTCTTGCTCTTCTTCCAAATGTTTGTTGTTTTGCTGCATAACAGCCCCAGCAATTAGCAGAAAAGCCTTCTTTAGGTTTTCAATTGCTTTATTTTCTCTTTGCAAAAAGCCATTGATGGTCTCATAAACGGGCATTCCTGTAATTTCTTTGCTTATTTTCAGCGCTGCCAGTCCTAAATCCAGTTCTCCTTTCAACGTTCTGCGGATAAGCATATTTACTATAAGCAATCGGTTTATTTCATTAGTTCCTTCAAAAATTCTGTTGATACGGCTATCTCTGTACATGCGCTCCATCGGTGCTTCTGCACTAAAGCCCATACCGCCATAAATTTGAACACCTTCATCTACTACATAGTCAAGGGTTTCGCTGGCGTGCACTTTTAAAATGGCACATTCTATAGCAAATTGTTCAGTACCCTTTAGTTTAGCTTCAGTAGCTGATAGGCCTTCTAATTCTAAAGAAGCTATTTTGATTTCAATATCGTGTGCCGCTCGGTAAGCAGCACTTTCACTTACAAAGGTTTTAATTGCCATTTGTGCCATTTTGTACTTAATAGCGCCAAAGGCAGCAATTGACTTTCCGAATTGAACTCTTTGGTTGGCATATTGGGTACAGTATTCGAGGGTGGTTTTACAAACTCCGTATGCAGCTGCAGCTAACTTTATCCTGCCTATATTTAATATGTTCACAGCTATTTTAAAGCCCTCACCTCTACTGCTGAGCATATTACCAATGGGTACAGGAGTTTCATTAAAGAATACCTGACGAGTGCTGCTGCCTTTTATGCCCATCTTATGCTCTTCTGCATTCATGGTAATGTTGCCGAAGCTTTTTTCTACTATGAAGGCAGTATGGTTTTCGTCAGCATCTATCTTAGCGAAGACTATGAATATATCAGCAAAGCCTGCATTGGTAATCCACATTTTCTGACCTGAAATCAAGTAATGAGTACCTGTTTCATTCAGCGCTGCTTTTGTTTTTCCGCTATTGGCATCTGAACCAGCATTGGGCTCAGTTAAACAATAGGATGCTTTTAATTCGCCAGTTGCCAGTTTGGGTAAATACTTTTCCTTTTGTTCTTCTGAACCATAATATAAAATAGGTAGCGTTCCTATCCCTGTATGAGCACTTAACGCCACAGCAAAAGAATAACCTCTGCCAATTTCTTCAGTAACCAACATTGTTGTAGTAAATGGCAATGCTAAACCACCATAATTTTCTGGTAAAGCAGTTGCCAGTAAGCCCAATTCCCCTGCTTTATCTAAAAGTTGCGGCATTAATGATGGATTGGTTTGGCTATCTAGGGTTTCCACTACAGGCCATACCTCCTGTTTTATAAAATCTCGACAAGTTTCACCCATCATATTGGCTTCTTCGGTGAAATCTTCAGATGTAAAAATATCGTTAGGCATTACAGACCTTATCAAAAACTCTCCTCCTTTTATAGCATCTGGCTTCATAATTACTTTAGTTCGTTTGCCTTGAAAAGTTAAGCAAATTCTTGAAGTAATACTAAGATTATATCTGGTTATAGAGATAAATTTCTTGAAAGTCTAAACATTTAAAAAGTACAAAAGGGTTTATTAACGAAGATATGGCTCATGTAAGAAATGGCTAATTAAATTTGGTATAAAACCCGTTTTTTGCTTGATTTTGAAGTGTTTTAAGGGAACACGATTTTTTTTTTATCAAGTACCTTTTGATAGTTTATTTTTTAGTTCTACCTTTCCTTCAATTTTACAACCATAATTATTAACCAAATGATACCAAAACTACGCTTAGCGAAGCTCTTAGGAGCCTTGCTGATGTGCTTGCCGTTTATGGCGAACGCACAAATTAGTGGGGTAACTATTACTCCTTCAGGTGCCACAATCAACGATACGATTACGATCACCGTTGATCCAGCCCTTACCTGCCCAAGCCCAACTTTTAATTCTGGTTCAAGCCTACAAGGTGCTACTGCAATGAGAATGCATGGTGGAGCCATTATAGGTGGTAATGGCTGGCAAAACGTAGTTGAAGGCAATGTTGCTAACAACGTACGCGCTGGCTTTACCTTAGGAGTTGATGGTAAGTGGAGAAAGAAGATTCTGCCAAGATCTTACTTCAACTCTACCACTATGACAGGGATGATCTTCGTACTGAACGGAGGTCCTAACTCTAACGTATGGGCGAAAGAAGGAAAGGTTTGTGCTCCTAATGGCTCAGGCGGTTCAGATTATTCAGTAAACTTCCCAATCTCTGGCATTATTGCGGGTCCTGGTACTACTCCTCGTTTAGGTGTACGTTTCCAAATGCCAGCTGCCGATACTACTATTGATGCTAATGAGCAAATTGATGTTCATTTATTTGCAGAAGATTCAGCTTTCTTAGGCGTTAATAACGTTGAATTCTATGTAAACGGTTCGTTAGCAGGTTCAGACAATTCTGCTCCTTATAATTTTACATATACAGCTCCTAATGCTGCTGCAACTGTTACCATGTATGCTATTGCTTATGGTGCTCAAAGTTCAACTCGCCAGTCTATCACACGTACAATTACTGTTAGAGAGCCTGCTGCTGTTGTTCCTCAATTAAGTGTTCAAATAACATCACCAGGCGCATCAACAGTTAATGTTGGTGATATGCTTGCTATCACTGCCAATGCAGTAGATACCACTGGTCAGGTAATATCTAGAGTGGTTTTCAGAAGGAACGGTACTATTATTGGTAACGATCTTACTCCACCTTATTCATTAAACTATACAGTTATTGATGCAGCTAACTTTAACATCACCGCCGATGTTGTTGGTGTTGGAGCAGTAACCAGAAGCAGTACTCCTGTTAATATTACAGTACGTCCTGTTCAGTATGGTAGCAATGGTATTTATGTTTTTCCAGCAACAGCAACAGGTGAAGATACTATCACTATGGTGGTAGTTCCTACTCAAACATGCCCTACTCCTGCAGCTAATAGCAACCAATCATTAAGTGGTGCAACTATGGTACGTTATCATGGTGGTGTTAAAGTGGGCAGAAACGGTAGCAACTGGCAGTATGGTGTATGGACTGATAACTCGCAGGCTAATGCTGATATTACTGGTTTTACTCTGAGAAATGGTGTTTGGGTTAAGCGTTTTAGACCACGTACCTATTTCAATGTGCCATCAACTGATACTATTACAGGTTTATCATTTGTTTTAAATGGTGGCCCAATTGGTGGAAATATTTGGGCTAAAGAAGCTAAAACTTGTGGCTCTGGTGGCAATGCAGCTGGCGGTGGTGCTGGTGATATTATTTTCCCAATTACTGTTCCAGCATTCCAAACTCCACAACTTTCAGTAAATATTGCAAACCCTGCGGCAGCTATGACTGTTAACGTTGGTGAATTACTTACTGTAGATGTAAATGCTGCCGATGCAACTAACCAAAGGATTTTTGCGGTTATCTTACGTTTAGATGGCGTTCCTGTAGATACCATTAGAACAGCACCTTATTCATTCTCTTGGAGAGCTCCAGGTGTAAATGGTACTTTTGATTTAACAGCAACTGTTTATGGTGTTGATAATGTTAATTTAACTAGTGCGGCACGCCGTATTACTGTTGAAGGTCAGGTAATTACACCAATATTATCTGCAAGTTGGATTAACCCACTAACCAATCCAAGTATAAGTGTAAACGGTAGTTTGGTTGCCCAACTTAATGCATCAGATGCCACTAATCAGGCTATTTCAGTTGCTTGGTTGGTAAATGGTGTAGAAGTAGCTGTAGATGCTACTGCTCCTTATTCATTTGTTTACTATGCTGGTCAATATAACGGTTCAGTTACTCTACAGGCACGTGTAGATGGATTGTATGGCACAAGCCAACTTTCGCCAATGCGTACAATCACCGTAACTGGTGAAATTCCTTCGTTGTACGATGCTAATGGTATTCGTATCACACCGGCTAACGCAAAGGGAACTGATAGAATTACTATTACAGTTGATCCGAATGCTACTTGTCCTACACTAGCCAATAATGCTTTTCAATCTTTAGCAAATGCACCGGTGATTAGAATGCACGGTGGTGTTAGAGTTGGTTTAAATAGCGGCAATGGCTATTTTAATCATGTTGTTAACGCTGGTAATTCTCCTTCAGAAACTGCTTTAACTGGTTTTACTCGTCAACCAAATGGTTTATGGACCAAGTCATTTACTCCTCAAACTTATTTCAACAGACCTGCATCTGATACTATTGTTGGTTTAGGTTTTGTATTAAATGGTGGTCCTATAAATGGTAACCAATGGGAGCGTTTAGGTAAAACTTGTGGTGGCAACGGATCTGGCGATGGCGATTTCTTTATTGATCTTGCATATCCTGAGCGTTTAGATATTACAGTTTCTGGAAATCAATCAACTGTTTCAGGTTCAACTTATAACGATATTACCGTTGCGGATGGTGGTACTTTAACCTTAGCAGATAACCTTCCACTTGTAGGTACATTACGTGTACAAAGCGGTGGTCGTTTAATTGTAGGTTCAAGAGTAATTTCTGGAATTGGTACAATCATTGTCGAAGATGGTGCAATAGTAGAAATTGCAGATGCTAATGGTATTCCTGGCTCAAGCAACAGAACAATTGGAGCTTTCAGAAACTCTGGTGGCCGTACATTTAGTTCAAATGCAGATTATATCTTAAACGGTTCAAGTGCTCAAATTACTGGTGCTGGCTTTCCTGCAGGTGCAAGAAACCTTACAATTAATAACGCTGCTGGTGTAACTGTAACCAATAACTTGAAAGTAAGTAGAATACTTACTGCTCAAGCGGGTACTTTGAACTCTGGTGGTAAATTAACTTTAGGTAGCTCGGCCTCAGGTACTGCTATGTTAGTAAACAACGGTGGTACAGTTTCTGGCGATGTATTTACTCAACGTTATGTTGACCCTACCTTGAATTCAGGTGTTGGTTACAGACATTTCTCATTCCCTTTCAGTTCAACTTCTTGGAGTACAGTAGGTAGCTCAAATGGTGGCTGGAGTGCAATTCGTAATCAAAGCTACAATACTGATATTGATCCTAGTATGACTAACCCATATCCGAATATCTTTACTTTTGATGCTCAAAGAGCAACAGATAGAGGAAGTTTTGGTGCAGGTTGGCAGGTACCAAGCAATATTGAAGTAGGTAAAGGGTATTCTATCAATGTAAGTGCTTCAGCAGTATTACAGGCGAAAGGACCACTTAACCAATCTAGTGTGCTAGCAGCTAATGGTGTAAATATTCCTGCAGCTGGTTCTGGTCAGTACCACTTAATAGGTAACCCATTCCCTGGTCCAATGGATTTTAATGCTTTAGCTTATTCTGGCTTTAACAATGCATATTATATAGCTCAATCAACTGGTCAATATGCTGGTCGTTTTGGTAGCTTTGTAAACGGTATTGGTACCAATGGTGCTACTAACGTTATTCCAATGATGGCAGGTTTCTGGATGCAATCAAATGTTGATGCTCCTACGATGGGATTCCCTAATGCAGCGCGTTTAACTAGCTATGCTAACCCTTCAATGCAAAGAACTGCAACGCCAACAATGTTACGTTTACAGTTAACTGCTCAAACTGGTGGTAACGGTGTAACAGACGAAGCTGTTGTTTACTTTACTGAAGGAGCTACAAATGGTGTAGATAATCAATTAGATGCTACAACTCCTCCTTCGGCTATTTCATTATACACTTCAATTGGTGGTAATAACTTTACAGTTAATGCATTACCTCCAACTGCTCTAGAAGGTACTAATCCAATTGTACTTCCATTGGTAATTAGAGTAACGGGTACAACACCTGCCACTTTAGCTATTACTTCCAATTCATTACCAATGGGTGCTGAAATTGCTTTAGAAGATACTTGGAGTGGTAACCTTATTCGTTTCAATGGTTCTAACCCAGTAGCCTTAGGCAATGGTGGTGAAGTTGATGGTCGCTATCGTTTAGTAATTACTGGTAATGTTACTTCAGTAGGTGCTAAGAACGATCTTAACATTAACGTATTCCCTAATCCTGCAAAGGATGTGGTAAACGTAGCCATCCCTAACAATGGCGAAACTGTTAAAGCTGAATTAATCAATAGCCTTGGTCAGAAAGTAGCTAACTATACCTTAACAGAATCTGGAGCAATTAATGTTTCAAATATTGCTAGAGGTATCTACAGCTTACGTTGTATGAGCAATGGCAAAACCAGCGTTTTCAAAATCACTTTACGTTAATCCTCCTTTCTAAAACATACTAAAATGAAAAACTTAATTTTAGCAATAGCCTTAGTGTTTGCAGGTTCTTATGCCTTTGCACAACCACAGGATTTAGGCCCAACGCCTAACCCAGGCAACAACCCAAATGCAGCTGTTCCAGTTGATGGCGGAGCCTCTTTGCTTATTGCAGCAGGCGTTGCTTATGGCGTAAAAAGAATGAAAGCTAAAAAGGCTTAATTCTTACTTCCTTAAATTCGAAAGGGTGGTACCGAAAGGTGCCGCCCTTTCCTTTTTTTGGCTGATTATTAACGAGTTAAAGATTTATTTCAGAGTAATTATTAATAATGTTTGTTTACTTAACACTGTTAACTACATTTGCATTGTAAACTTAACCAGGGTATAAACTCAAAACAATAAACTAAGCACCGCTTACGCAACAACGAACAAGCCTTATGGGTATCAATGAAAGAAAGGAACGAGAAAGAGCCGAAATGAGGGAACTCATTTTAAAGGCTGCACTCGAGCTTTTTATTGAAAAGGGATTTGAGAATGTTTCTATCAGGAATATTGCTGATAGGATAGAATACTCTCCTACTACCATTTACCTGTATTTTAAGGACAAACAAGAGCTATTACACCAAATTCACGACCACGGCTTTAGTATGCTTTCTGGCTACTTTGTTGCCCTAGCTGCAGAACCTAATCCGTTCGAGCGTTTGCGCTTGATGGGTCTATCGTATATTAAGTTTGCTACTGAAAATCAAGAACTTTATGAATTGATGTTCGTTCAGCAGAATGCTGACGAATACCTAGCTCAAATGGGCGAAGATTGGGACCAAGGTGGCGATGCATTCGGAATCTTAAAACACAATGTAGAAGAATGTATGCGTGCAGGCCAATTACCGCTGAATAACGTAGAAGTATATAGCTTTTACATTTGGAGTAGTTTACACGGGATGATTATGCTCAACTTCAGACAAAGATGTATTTCTGTACTAAGCGAAGAGTTTAAGAAAACTATGCTAATAGCTGGTTTTGAACTTTTCTTTAATAACCTTAGACTCATTACAAAGCCCTAGTTTTTTATTTGCCTTTTTGGTTAACACTGTTAATTAAACTCACACCACTTAAATATAAACTCATCCACTCATCAATTTTTAAACTCTCACAAACTCAATGAAAACACGCTTACTATTACTTATCCTGCTTGTTTATGCAGTAAGTAATGCCAGAGGTCAATCCACATCTGCCCAAGGGATAGATGCTTTAATTTCAGAAGGCTTCCAAAACAACATCGTGCTTAAGCAAAAGCAAATTTCTTTTGATGTAGCTATGAACGGTTTGGAAAATGCCAAAAGAATGTTTCTGCCAACCATAGGCTTTAATGCTTCTTATACCGATGGTTTGGGTGGTAGAAATATCAATTTACCATTGGGCGATTTGCTGAATCCTGTTTATAGCCAGTTAAATCAGCTTACTTCTACTCAGAATTTTCCTCAGATCAATAATGTGGAAACCTTTTTCTTTCCAAGGAAGCAGTATGAGGCTAGGGTGCGTACTTCTATGACCCTTTACAATACCGATATCATTCATAATAAACGTATTGCTGCCCAGCAATCAGAAATTACGGCTACTCAAATTGCTATTTACAAACGTGAACTGGTAAAGGAAATTAAGCAGGCTTATTACAATATTCAGTTAGCAAAGGAGGGTGTAAAAATCTATGCCTCTGCCCTAGAATTGGTACTTGAGAATGAGCGGGTAATCAATTCCCTAATTACCAATGGAAAGGCTTTGCCTTACCAACTTAAACGTACCGATGCTGAAAAGGAACGTTTGCAAGCACTAGGCAGAGAAGCAAAGAACAACGAGGAAAATGCTACTCGCTACCTCAACTTTTTATTGAATAGGAATTTAGATACCCCAATTCAGGTTCAAGCTATCCAAGCTGATTGGTTGGCCACAGCCACTTCAGAAACGCTAACCTCATCTGCAAAGCAGAGAGAAGAAATTAAGGCCTTAAATCAAGTAATGGCAGTGAACCAGTCGGTTCTGAAAATGACCAAGGATTTCTGGATTCCTAAGTTGAGTGGATTTTTAGATTTAGGTAACCAGAATGTGGATCTTAATATCAATACCAAGTCTAATTACTATCTATTTGGTTTGAATGTAGATATGCCCATTTGGAGTGCTGGTAGAAACAAGTTAGCTATCAAGAAAAGCGAACTTAACCTTCAGAATAGTGCTTTAGAACTAAAGCAAACTGAAAATGCGCTTAGTCTGGCAGCGGCAAATGCCACCAATTCCCTGAAGAGTGCTATTGATGTTTATGTCGCCAGTACAAAAGAATTGCAAGGTGCACAGGCGTATTACAACGTAGTAAATAAAGGCTACAAAGAAGGCGTAAACACCTTTATTGAACTTTTAGATGCTCGCAACCAACTCACTCAAGCTCAACTACAACAGAATTTAAACCAGTTTAAAGTACTTAACGCTCAGGCGGCTTTAGAACGTGAACAAGGTACTTATCCACTCAACTAAAATATAAACTCACACACGACAATGAAACTTAATTTCTTACCCTTATTTATTGGCATAGGAGCCACTTTGTTCCTAAGTGCCTGCCATTCGGAAAAGGCCACGCCTGCCAAAGTACAAATCCCAACAGAGGCCATTCCGGTGAAAACCATTGCGCTTGTGCCAATGGAAAGCCAATCGTCAGTTTTTGCATCTGGTCAATTTACAACCGATGATGCCGCAACCCTTTCATTCAAAACTGGTGGAGTAATCTCTGAAATTACAGTAAAAGAAGGCGATGCAGTTTCTGCTGGTCAGGTATTGGCAAGACTTAATCTGACTGAAATAAATGCTTTAGTACAACAAGCTGAAATTGGTTTGGAAAAGGCTGAACGCGATTTTAATCGTGTAAAAAGATTGTTTGCCGATAGCGTTGCTACCCTAGAGCAATACCAAAATGCGAAAACAGGACTAGATATTGCCCGCGAAACTTTAGCTACGGCTAAGTTCAACTTGCAATACTCAGTAATTAAGGCACCAAAGTCTGGTTATGTTTTACGTAAATCTGCTAATGTAGGTGAAGTTGCAGGTCCTGGTACCCCAATTTTAGAAACCAATGGCGCTAGTGCAGGTAATTGGAAATTACGTGTTTTTGTATCTGATTATGATTGGGCAAGAATTACCTTATCTGACAAAGTGCTTATTTCTACCGATGCATCTCCAAAGTATAAAATAGCTGCCACGGTAACCCGCAAGTCTGAAAGTGCGGATAGAGCTTCAGGTTCCTTCTTTATAGAAATAGCTGTTCCTAATGCAGTTACCGGCATTGCCGATGGTATGTTTGCTAAGGCTGAAATTATTCCAAGTATTCAGCAACGTGGTTTTGAGGTTCCTTATACTGCTATTTTAGATGGCAATGCCGATTCTGGCTTCGTATTCACTACAACAGATGGTAAAACGGTAGCTAAGAAGCGCATTTTAGTTTCTGAAATTCAAAGTAATAAGGCAATTATTACGGCTCAGTTCAATGCCAATGAGCAATTGATAGTTACAGGTAGTCCTTACCTAACCAATGGTTCCGCTATTACCGTTCAAAACGCCAAGTAAGATACAGTTATGAACATATCGTCGTTTGCGGTTAAGAACTATCAGTTCACGCTCATTATCGTGCTTATGATTATAGCACTTGGTTTGAATGCGCTATTCAATATGCCCCGTTCGGAAGACCCAGATATTTCTGGTCCCCAGTTTTCTGTAATTGTGGTGTACCCAGGAACCTCCCCAAAGGATATGGAAGAATTGGTGGTTGATAAGTTAGAAAAGAGAATTAGTTCACTTGATAATTTACAAAACCTAAAAACCAAAATAGTTGATGGGGTTGCTGTAATGCTAGTTGAATACAAGTATGAAAGCAATGTTGAAGAAAAGTACCAGGAATTGGTGCGGGAAATAAATACTGCCAGACAAGAACTCCCTTCCGATGTGTATAGTATGGAAGTGCAGAAGCAGGTTCCTTCCGATGTGAGTATTTTGCAAATAGCCCTTATTTCTGAAAATGCTTCCAGAAGTATTTTAAAGAAAAAGGCAGAGGAACTTCAAGATGCTTTAGAAACCTTAAAAGAACTTAAGAAAGTAGAAATTCACGGTTTGGCCGATCCTATTGTGAAGGTGGATTTAAACCTTGCCAAAATGGGTGAAATGAATATCCCAATCAATAATGTTTTGGGAAGTATTCAGGGTGAAATGGCCGCCATTCCTGGTGGTTCTGTAAATGCAGGTGAAAAATCATTTAACGTAAAAACAAGCGGTAATTTCAAATCGGCCAAGGAAGTAGAAAATACTCTTATTTTGAGCGCTACTGGAAAAAATATCTACTTAAAAGATATTGCTAAAGTATCTGAAACCTTTGACGAGGAAAAACATATTACCCGATTAAATGGGGTGCGTTCTGTATTTGTTACTGCAGCATTAAAAGAAGGAAATAATATTTCTAAAATGCAGGCCAAGTACGATAGCTTGCTTACCAAGTTTGAAAAAACAGTTCCTGCAAATATTGCCTTTGTAAAGCATTTTGACCAGGCAGATAATGTTAACAAGCGTTTGAATGGACTTGGTTTAGATTTTCTGATTGCCATTGGTTTAGTGGCTATAACGTTACTTCCATTAGGGGGTAGGGCAGCGCTAGTGGTGATGATTTCTATACCGCTTTCGTTATCAATCGGTATTGTGTTATTGAATTTTATGGGCTATAACCTGAACCAGTTGAGTATAGTAGGTTTGGTAGTTGCATTAGGTTTATTGGTGGACGACAGCATTGTGGTGGTGGAGAACATTGAACGTTGGATGCGCCTGGGCTACAGCAGATTAGATGCCACTTTAAAAGCAACCAACCAAATTTTCTTAGCGGTAATTGGTTGTACTGCGACGCTGGTGATAGCCTTTATGCCATTGGTGTTTTTACCGGAAGCAGCAGGTGATTTTATTCGTTCGTTGCCATTGGCGGTAATTCTCACTGTATTGGCATCTGCTTTAGTGTCGCTTACTATTATTCCGTTTTTAAGTAGTGTAATGTTAAAGCATAACCATAACGAAGGCGGAAACTTCTTCTTTAGGGTCCTTCAAAATGGTATCCATAAATCTTATGCTCCAATATTAGAAGTTGCCTTAAAGAAACCTTGGCTAACTGTTGCAATTGGCTTGGCAATTTTTGTAGGCTCTTTACAGATATTCCCGATTATTGGTTTTGCATTATTCCCTGCGAGTGAAAAGCCGCAGTTTTTAATTAACATCACTACTCCTTTGCAAACTTCTTTAACGGAAACGAATAGAGTTACCAAGGTGGTGGAAGATGCATTAAAAGCTACTCCTGAAGTAAAATACTTTGCTAGCAATGTTGGCAAGGGTAATCCAAGAATTTACTACAACGAAATACCTAAAAATGAAAGTAGTGAATATGCCCAAATCTATGTTCAATTACAAGACAATGTAGGTTTCAAAGAAAAGCTCGCCCTCATTGAAAAGTTCAGAAATCAATACAAAACCTACCCTGGTGCAAAAATTGAAGTGAAGAACTTTGAACAAGGCCCTCCGGTGTTAGCACCTGTTGAAGTTCGTTTAAAAGGCGATAACCTAGATACTTTGCGTGCCCTTGCCTTTAAAGTTGAAAAGCTTTTGAAGAATACCCAAGGTGCCATCTATGTAAATAACCCTGTAGATAACCTGAAGTCTGATATTAAGGTGGCTATTAACAAGGAAAAAGCAAACCAACTGGGCGTTGCTGTAAACGATATTGATAGAACGGTAAGACTTGCTGTTGCTGGCTTAAACCTCGGTACTTTTAGTTCAGATAATGGTGATGATTACAATATCCTAGTCGGTTTGCCAAAAGGGGATAGAGCCACTATAGCCTCGCTGAAAGGACTGTATGTGAACAATATGCAAGGCAAGAGTATCCCTCTTTCGCAAGTGGCATCGCTTACTTTTGAAGCATCGCCTCAAAGTGTGGACCACATGGATAAAATACGTATGGTGGCTGTAAGTGCCTTTGTAAGTAAAGATTTCTTGGTGTCTGATGTATTGAAAGAAGTAATTGCCAATATGGACAAAATGCCCCTGCCCGATGGCTATTCATACAGTATGGGTGGTGAAATTGAGGCGCAACAGAAATCTTTCGGTGGTCTTGAAACCATTATCCTAATTACAGTATTCTTGTTTATTGCGGTGCTTATTCTAGAGTTCCGTACCTTTAAAAGTACCCTTATTGTACTTACTGTAATTCCTTTGGGTGTGGTAGGTGCTGCTACCGCGCTATGGATAAGTGGTAATCCGCTATCGTTCGTGGCTATTATTGGTCTGATTGCATTGGCTGGTATTGAAGTGAAAAACTCTATTCTATTGGTAGATTTTACCAACCAATTACGTGCCCAAGGCAGACCATTAGACGAAGCCATTAAAGAAGCAGGTGAAATAAGATTCTTACCTATTGTATTGACTTCTTTAACTGCAATTGGTGGTTTGGTGCCTATTGCCATTTCAACAAATCCATTAATTTCGCCTTTGGCAATTGTATTGATTGGTGGTTTGGTAAGTTCTACCTTATTAAGTAGAATTATTACCCCAGTAATTTATAAACTTTTACCACCAACTGTAGAGTTATTAACTCCAGAAGAAATTGCTAAGCTAAATTCATAATTAACACCGCATTTAACCTATGAAAAAGTCAGTTTTATTGAGCGTATTCTTGCTATTTGCCATCATAGCAAAAGCCCAAACCAAGGCCGATGACCTACTAGGGGTTTGGCTCTCTGAAGATAAGGATGGTAAAATCCAAGTTTTCAAAGAAAATGGAAAGTACTACGGCAAAATTATCTGGGGAAAAGACGGTACTCGTACCGATACCAAGAACCCAGATGAAAAACTGCGTTCTCGCAAAATTGTAGGTAGTATTATTCTAAAGGATTTTACCTTTGATGGGGACGATACTTGGGAAGATGGTACCATTTACGATCCTAATAGTGGCAAAACCTACGATTGCAAAATGACTTTGCAAGGAGCTAATACTCTAAATATTAGAGGCTTTGTAGGTATATCTATGTTTGGGCGCACCAGCGTATGGACCCGAACTAAATAGCATTATTGCTTTATTGTGAGTTTCATTAAGCCCATCAGGTTATTCTGATGGGCTTAACTGTTAGCGCAAATAATTTTGGACTGTTTTTAGTAGTTTAAGGCATACTGGCTTTTTTTTGGAATATTGTACTTTTCCAACTAGAAGTTACACAATTCCAATATTCGTAATAATTCTATACCAACTTATATTTTGACAATACCTTTATTTTAAAAATATTTTTCTAAACATACCCCTGTATGCGGTGTTATTTTGATGTTTTTAAAACTTTTTTACTAAAAGTAAAAAAATGTCATTTGGAAATGTAATTCTCTTTTTTACCTTGCATTGTGTTCAAACTGCAGTTAACACTTCTTCAAATTCAAACTTATACCAAACAACAATCACAATGCTGCGTAAAAGATTACCAACTCCCACTCAAAAGGTGGAAAAAATCACCCCTGTGCGCTTTGCGAAGCCATTTCTAAAGGGAATTTTAGTAATAGCCGCTAGTTTAGTAGGCTTAGGAAGTGCGAAAGCACAAGAGTGGAATCCGCCTGGCGCTATACCAAGTACAACTATAGACAGAACAGGGGAAGTTTTAATAGGAACTAATGTTCCTGCGATAGGACAACAATTACTAGTTGGCAACGGTACTTCACCAACTGGAAATAGAAATATCGGTCAATTAGAATCAGGATTATTTGGAGGTTTGTCAAATATAGATATTTGGAGTACACTAGGTGGCACACGAGGTCTTCCATCATTTCTTGCAGGAAAATATGGTTTGAGGATGAATTATGGTCAACAATCAACAAACTTACTTCTTGAGAGACCACTTAATGCTGGAATTATCGCTACACCCATTCTTCAATGGTCAGATAACTCAACTACCGATGAAAACTTAGCTGTCCCTTTTATTATTAATAGAAGGATTGGAACTTCAGGTTCAACTCCTTCAAGACAAATTATGCGTTTAAATGCTAATGGCAATGTAGGAATAGGCACTCAAACTCCTGATACTAGGTTTGAAGTGGAATCAATTAATGATCAAGGAGCTGCCAGTGGGTTTAGTCCAATGAGTCAGTTCATATACAGTAGGACTGCAAATGTAAATGGTTTTTTAGTAGGCATAACAGTTGACGCTGTCAATTCTAACTTAGGGCCAATAGTTGGTACGGTTACTAAAGGTTTAATTGGCACTTCAAGGGGTTCTGTTTCAAATATTGGAATTTCAGGAAGTGGAAATGGAATTTTCAACGAAGGAACCCTTTTAAACATAGGTGTTGAAGGATTTGCAGATCAACCAATAGATCCCAATAAATGTAATTTCACCCAAATTGGGGTTGCTGGAACTGCCACCGTTAATGGGTTATTAGGCACATCTTCTTCTGTTGCTATTTATGGTAATGCATTTGGCAACGGTACAAGTAATAATGGAGGTGGAGATATTTTAGATAATACTAAATGGGCTGGGGTATTTATTGGTGACCTTGGATTTACAGGCTCATTGTTGGGACCATCTGATAGTAAATTGAAAAAGGAAATCAAACCTATGTCCTCATCAATATTGGCTAAAGTACTTCAATTAAATCCTTCAACTTATTTTTACAATAATTCACGCGAATCAAGCTTGCTTGGACTAACTCAAAATCAAATACAAGGCGGTTTTATCGCTCAAGAGTTGGAAAGGATATTTCCAGAATTAGTTGAAGAGAAAACCGTACCAGTTTTAACTGGAAAAAAAGAAAACCCAGTTGAAAATGTAACGTACAAAGGAGTTAACTATTTGGGTTTAATACCATATATGGTAGCAGCAAGTCAAGAACAGCAAAAACTTATTGAAACACTCCAAAACAAAGTTACTGCATTAGAAAAACAAGGTTCTACTAATTCTGTTAAGACTAATAAGGATGTTGAATTAGCTGGAAGTTTAGAATTTGTAGGTATTTCACCAAACCCCACCAACGGCTTAACAAACATACAAGTTCAAGCTACTGGTGTAGTAAATGGTGAACTAATTATGGTAATAAACCTGAACGGAAAAGTAATGGCAGAACACCAACTTACCAAAGGTGAAAACAGCTATACATTAGATGCCACTAATTGGGCAGCAGGAATGTATATAGCCACTTATTCCGCCAATGGTGCTAAACCTGTAACAAGAACGTTTATAGTTAGATAATCTATACATTATGGGTCTTCCAGTATTTTGAAGACCCATTTATATTAAAGCTATGGGAAAGCTAATAATTTTACTGATTATAACCTTTGGCTTTTGTATAAATTCAAATGCCCAACGTTTAGAGGGTAAATTTTTTCAGAATATCGAACTTTTAATTAATACCTTAAATATTGACCAATCAAAAAATAATTTTATTCCTCAAATTCCCAATCAAATAATTTGCGATTCAACTGGTTTAATTTTAGGATTTTATAATGCGGGTATAGATATATATAATAAAAATGGACAAAGAATTCCAACAACGAGAAAAAATGAAAATTTATATGCAGGCTCACCTGTTTTGCATTTTGAATACAGGAAAAAGTATTTCATTTTTGGATATATTGTTAATAGGGAAATAGATCCAAATACTGAGAACACAACAAGAGTTTACATTTATCCTATTAAATTCCAAAACGGTTTACCCGTAGAATCTACAGAGGATAGCGTTTATATATTTGATAGACCAATGGAATTCCAAAATCAAAATATTTCAGTTTCAGGAAGCGACTTTAATTTTCTCCAATCTGTTGATCAAGCATTAAATGTGGTAAGACCAATAGATACTGATAATTTTTATATTTATACATTACGAGATGATGAAAGATCAAGCGTCAATAATAAAATTTATAAATTAGATTTTAATCCAAACGGCGTAATTAGTAACTGGGAGAATGTTTTTACTTTTCCAGATACCTCAGATCGAAATAGTTTCAATCAAATTATTATTTCACCCAATCAACAAAGAATGGCGGTTTTGCGCCCAAAAAATATTTTTATTTTTAATATTAATCAACAAAATGGAAGTTTAGAATTACTATATCAATTGCCTTTCAAAAATGAACAAAGAGATTATCCGAATCTTTCAATTAATGGTATTTCACCCCAGATTTTAAAGGGTTGTTTCTCACCAGACAACAAACAATTTTATTTAGTAGCAAGGTATAAAACAATAATCAATAATAAGGAAGGTTCATTATTTAAATTGAATATTAATTTGCCAAATGGAAGTTCTGTTTTGGCTTCCACTAAAAGTACTTATTTTCAAAATTTACCAGAAAATGATAGTATTTGGAGGTCTAGTTTTATTCAACTTAATCCAAACGGAGATTTGATTATACGAAATTCTTCGGCAGGGGCAAATGTCAGGGGAAATAATTTTAATCTTCCAAACTTTGCTCCTGACCTTATACTATTGCGGTGCCCTAACGATACATCAAACAATTTTAATTTGGTTAATTATGATTTAAATACTATAAGGTATAATCGTAAAGGTGATACCCCATTCCTTTCCTCTTTCGTTTTTCAAAACGCCAATAAACTGCAAGTGATAGCCGCAAAACGCAAGCTTTGCTTGGGTGATACGGTGCAACTTGAAGCTTTTGGTGCCAGTACAGAAAACTATGTTTGGGACAATAATCCTTTCTTAATCCGAGGAAATACGAGAACGCCTACTTTTCAAGCGAATGCGCCTGGTCGTTATACGTTAAGGGTAACGGGAACTTCGGCTTGTACCTCAGCAGTGGAAACTATTACTTTAGAAGTGGGGGCACCCCCTGTTTTTCAATTGCCTGATACCGTGGTAGGTTGTTCCTTTTCAGGTGCAAACCTTATTATAACTTCATCTGAACCCAACTTGACTTTTAAATGGAGCAATGGTGCCACCACTCGTAGTATTAATGTTTCAGATACCGGGGTTTATTTTGTTGAAGTAAATAATGGTTTCTGTATTAAACGTGATTCCATCCGTGTGCTTGGCTTTGAAACACCGCCGCAGGCAGTGGTAAATACTGCTAATACTATCCTTTGTAATGAAAGTAGCACGGCTATTTCTGCCAATAATCCGAATAGTAACCCTCTAAACAGATGGCGTATTATTGAAGGTAGTGGGACTATTGAAAATATTAGTAGTTCGGAAACTAGCATTGGTAACTTACCTTTTGGCATTACTAAATTAGTGTGGGAAGTATCGGCAAGCAGAGCTGTAAACTGCTTTTCAAGCGATACTTTAACCATTGAACGCAGACGTTTACCTGTTTCAAATATTATTGGGAGGAGAAGTATTTGTCCTGGTTTGCCAGTATCTGTTTATCTGGCGGATACGAGTTTGATTAGAGCTAATTCTATTGTTTGGAATGTTAAAAAAGGCAGGATTTTAAGTATTGAAAATAATAATAGCTTAATCCGCATTCAATGGCAAGATGAGCTGACTGATAGTGCTGAAGTCAATCTTTTTGCCTTAGGCAAAAATGATTGTCCCATGGCTGATACCCTGCGTTTTAGGGTTAGGATAAGTCCTAATTTATTGCCTGAACCTGTTTTAAGTACCGATACTATCTTCTGTTTTTCAGATAGTTCGGCAGTGTTCAGTATAGCCGATCCTCAATCTTCAGCCACCTATCAATGGCAAGTAAAAAATGTGGAGATTGTTGGTAGTAGTACCAATAATTCTGTTCAAATTTCTTGGCGAAACTTTAAGAAAAGCAATCTTTCAAATCCTGATTCCTTGCCTCAAGTTTGGTATTCCGAGCGGATTGAAACACCTATAACAGTTTGTAATGGAGTATCAGATACCTTTAGAATAAGGTATCAGACTGACCCTACCCTTGCTTGGCAAACTGATACTTTCACTTGTTCTAATACGGCAATCTTAATTCCAACAGCGGCTAATACACCTGATTCA
>JAIYDB010000043.1 GCA_027487695.1 Cytophagaceae bacterium
GCTCTAGGCTTACCACAAGGAATGGTAGATAGAACCCCGCTTTCTGGAACTAGCCCTGTAATTACCAGAGGTAGTTGGCCAACCCAAATTGCAGCCCAAATAGCTAAGCCAGTAGGCGCTACTCTAAAAGTTACCAAACTTTATGATGCTGCTAGCAGGAAACTTAACCTTAAAATAGCATCTAAAAGGGTAGGGGAGCTTCCTGCTGACGTAGGCTTGATAGTTTGGCTTACAGAAGATAGCATAAAAAGCTTGCAAAAGGATTATTCCATCCCTCCTCCTGGCGATAATATCAAAGACTACATACATCGCCATGTATTACGCGATGCAGTCAACGATACTTGGGGTGAAGACCTCGGCACTATAGCTCAAGGAGCCACCAAGAACAAATACTATGGCTATACCATCCCTGAAAATTGGAATGCAAAGCATATAGCAGCAGTGATAGCCCTTTACAACAAAGCCGATAGAACAATACTTCAGGTAGAGGAAGTGAAGATAGCGAAGTAGGGTTAGGGGTTTATGATATAAATGCTGGAATACAGAAAGTTAAATATTTCTGTATTCCAGCATTTTTTGTTGTTTAAATTAGTGAGCACTTTCAGGATGGTTGCAAAGACAATCTCGAAATAGATGATGAGCGTACTATTGTCCTGCTTAAAATGTAAGAGTACGTACATAAAAACTTTTTCAAAATAAATTTGGGCTATACAAATCTTTTCCTACCTTTGCAGTCCTATTTTAAAGGCAAAATACGGAAATCTCACCGAGACAATGCATTCCGATCCAATTTCAGACTTCCTGACCCGCATCAGAAATGCGATTAAGGCGAACCACCTAATTGTTGAAATTCCTTCTTCTAATTTGAAGAAGCGTATCACCGAGGTGTTGTTCGAGCAAGGCTTCATTCAAAGCTATAAATTTGAGGACAACCAAGTACAAGGCACAATCAAGATTGCGCTAAAGTACAACCCTCAAACTAGAAAGAACGCCATTGTGGAACTTAAGCGCATTAGCAAACCAGGCTTACGTAAATACGTAGGTCACGACAAGCTGCCACGCGTACTTAGCGGCCTTGGCATAGCTATCGTTTCAACCAGCAAAGGTGTAATCACCGACAAGCAAGCGCGCGAGCAAAAGCTTGGTGGTGAAGTACTGTGCTATGTTTACTAATCACCCACATCCCAAAT
Organism: Cytophagaceae bacterium; assembly: GCA_027487695.1. Taxonomy (GTDB): domain Bacteria; phylum Bacteroidota; class Bacteroidia; order Cytophagales; family Flexibacteraceae; genus JAIYDB01. Next base: position 1,191 of record JAIYDB010000043.1, read on the forward strand.
CTGAAAGCAAATGTCACGTATTGGTAAAAAACCTATAGTGTTGCCAAAGGGAGTGGAAGTATCCATTGCCAAGAACAATCTGGTAACCGTTAAAGGACCTAAAGGTACCTTAACTCAGCATGTAGATGCTGACTTAATACTATCTATTGAAGATGGTGTTTTAAATGTAGAACGCCCAACTGAACAAAAGCGTCATAAGGCAATGCACGGTTTATACCGTTCATTAATTGCCAACGCAGTTACAGGTGTGAGCGAAGGCTACAAGAGCGATTTAGAGTTAGTAGGTGTAGGTTTTAAGGCTGCCGTGAATGGCAAAATCTTAGATCTAGCCCTAGGTTACTCTCACACTATTGTAATGGTTATGCCAGATGAAGTTAAGGCTAGTGCTTTAACAGAAAAAGGTAAGAACCCAATAGTTACCCTAGAAAGTATTGATAAGCAATTGCTTGGACAAGTAACTGCCAAAATACGCTCACTACGTAAAGTAGAACCATACAAAGGCAAAGGTGTTCGCTTCGTTGGTGAAGTGGTACGCAGAAAAGCCGGTAAAACTTCAGCTAAATAATCTTCTTAACAGCAACATCCATACACAATGGCAAATAAACTTTCAAGAAGAGATAAAATTCGTCTTAGCATACGCAGAAAAATCAGTGGAGAGGCTACAAAACCTCGTTTATCTGTTTTCCGTTCAAATGCGCATATTTATGCACAGCTAATTGACGATAAGAGCGGCAGAACATTAGCGCAAGCTAATAGTGCCGAAGTAGGTGCTGAAGTAAAGGGTACTAAAATCGAAATAAGCAAGGCAGTTGGTGCAAAACTAGCTAGCAAGGCCATCGGTAATGGTATTAGCACAGTAGTATTTGATCGTGGTGGTTACTTATACCACGGCCGCATAAAAGCATTAGCCGAAGGAGCTCGCGAAGGAGGGCTCGTATTCTAAGAAATAGATATGATTCCGAAGGAAGCAAAAGTTTTACGTGCCAATGAGGCCGAGCTAAAAGAAACAGTAGTTGCTATTAACCGTGTAGCCAAAGTGGTGAAAGGTGGTAGACGTTTTAGTTTCTCTGCTATTGTTGTAGTAGGTAACCAAAACGGACTTGTAGGCTTTGGCTTAGGCAAGGCTAATGAAGTGCAAGATGCCATTCGTAAAGGCACTGAAGATGCAAAGAAGAACTTAGTTAAAGTTCCAATTTTGCACCAAACAGTTCCTCACGAAAATATTGGCAAATACTCTGGTGGGTTTGTGTTCTTGAAACCAGCCGCTCCAGGTACAGGTATTATTGCAGGTGGTGCAATGCGTGCCGTTTTAGAAAGTGCTGGTGTACACAATGTACTAGCAAAATCTAAAGGCTCATCTAACGCCCACAACGTGGTAAAAGCAACTGTAGATGCCTTAGCTAACATGCGCGATCCGAAAATGATTGCCAAGCAGCGTGGTGTTTCAATGAAAAAAGTGTTTAACGGTTAATATTATCTGATATGGCAAAGGTTAAGATTACTCAGGTGCGCAGCACCATCAAAACCCCTCAGGTTCAGAAAGATACTATGAAGGCCCTAGGTCTTGGTAAGTTAAACCGTAGCGTTGAACGTGAATATACCCCAAGTATAGCCGGTATGGTTGCTGTAGTTAGCCACTTGGTTATAGTTACTGAACTTTAATACTGTAGCTCAAATTTAAAGAGATGGAATTACATAATCTAAGACCTGCTGCAGGTTCAACACATACAAAGAAAAGACTAGGTCGCGGTACAGGTAGTGGCATGGGTGGAACTTCCACACGTGGTCACAAAGGTGCTCAAAGCCGTAGTGGTTATTCTGCAAAATCTGGTTTTGAAGGCGGTCAAATGCCTTTACAACGTAGGGTTCCTAAGTTTGGTTTTAAGAATATTAACCGTGTAGAATACAAGGTTATTAACTTAGATACTATCCAAACTTTGGCAGATAGCTTTAATGTTAGTACTATTGACATTCAATTCTTACTAGACCACGGCATGGTTGCTAAAAAGCACCTTGTTAAAGTACTAGGCAGAGGCGAACTAAAATCAGGCATAACAGTAACAGCTCACGCGTTTTCAAGTTCTGCAATTGCTGCCATTGAAAAGGCAGGTGGTTCCACCAATGTAATTGCAGCCTAATCCAGGCAATGAAACAGTTTATCAACACCATTAAAAATATCTTCTCTATTCAGGAACTGAAAGAGAGGCTTCTTTATACCTTTTTATTCTTAGCAGTTTTTCGCTTAGGTTCCTTTGTGGTACTTCCAGCGGTAAATCCTGCCATGCTTGAAGATGGTGACGGAAGTGGTATTTTAGGTTTGTTAGATACCTTCTTAGGCGGGGCGTTTTCGAACGCCTCCGTTTTTGGTTTAGGTATTATGCCGTATATATCGGCCTCAATTATTTTGCAGCTTTTAGTAGTGGCAGTGCCATTCTTCCAAAAGCTTAGCAAAGAGGGCGAAAGCGGCAGAAAGAAAATTAATCAATACACCCGTGTGCTTACCATTGCGGTAGCAGTTGCACAAAGTATTGGTTATTTGGCTACAACTATTCCTCAAGAAGCAATTAGACCAGATTTTAATGGCGTTTACTTCTTCCTAACATCGGTGCCGCTAATTGTTGCAGGTACTATGTTTTGTATGTGGTTAGGTGAGAAGATTACTGAAAAAGGAATTGGTAACGGTATTAGTATGATTATCATGATTGGTATCATTAGCCGTTTACCTAGTGCAATTATCAAGGAATTTGTAAGCAAAGAAATGACTGGTGTAATGTTCGCCTTCATTGAATTGATTATCTTATTCGTAGTAGTTGTATTTGTAGTAGCTATTACCCAAGCTACCCGCAGAATTCCAATTGAATACGCAAGACAAATGGTTGGTAACAGAGTTGTTCGTGGCGAACGTCAGTTCCTTCCTTTAAAGTTTAACAGTGCAGGTGTAATGCCAATTATCTTTGCACAAGCATTAATGTTTTTACCTGCGTTGTTTGCTTCAACCTTCCGTGAGAGTTTAGAGATTGCCGATAAAATTGGTAGTACTTTCTCTGATGTTACTAGCTGGCAGTACAACCTAGTAAACGCATTGCTAATTGTTATTTTTACTTATTTCTACACAGCTATTGCGGTTAACCCACAACAGATCTCTGAAGATTTAAGAAGGAATAACGGTTATATCCCGGGTGTTCAGCCTGGCGAAGCTACTACAGAGTATATTTCTACCATCATTGATAGAATTACACTTCCAGGAGCTTTATTCTTAGCTTTAATTGCCATTATGCCAGCTATTGCTAAAGTAGCAGGTGTAAATCAGGAATTAGCTTACTTCTTCGGTGGTACTTCACTACTGATTATGGTGGGTGTTATCCTTGATACCTTACAGCAAATTGAAAGCTACTTATTAATGCAGCAATACGAAGGAATGATGAAAACCGATAGGTTCTCTGGTACTCCTGAAGCTATGGCTACCTTATAATTAAGGTATTAGGTTAGCATTAATATGTTTAAAAGAAAAGTGAAGCAGCCAATTTTAAAAACTGCTGAACAAATAGAACTGATTAGAGTGAGTGCCGATCTTTTAGGTCGTACCCACGGAATGGTAGCCGAGGCAATTCGCCCAGGCTTAACCACTTTAGAGTTAGACAAGATGGCTCACGATTTTATTAAAGATCATGCAGGCATCCCTAGCTTTTTAGGCACCTATAATTGCCCTAGTAGTACTTTAATTTCTGTAAATGAAGTTGTAGTACACGGTTTACCAAGTAATTACATCTTAAAAGAGGGTGATATTGTTTCGGTAGATATGGGAGTGAAAATGAACGGTTTTCATAGCGATAGTGCCTTTACTTACTGGCTTGGTGAAATTAAGCCCGAAGTAAAAGCCCTACTAAAAGCTACTTATGAGTCTTTGTGTAAAGGCATTGAAGCAGCAAGAGTAGGAAACACTATTGGCGATATTGGATACGCAGTTCAAAATCACGTACAACCCAAAGGGTATAGCGTAGTAAGGGAGCTTATTGGTCATGGTTTAGGTGAAAACCTACACGAACCACCAGAAGTTCCTAATTACGGTAAAAGGGGTAGCGGACCTGCGGTTGTTAACGGTATGGTTATAGCTATTGAGCCTATGATAAACTTGGGACGGAAAGATATTATTGAAATGCCTGATGGCTGGACAATAAGAACCGTCGATAAAAAACCAAGTGCCCATTACGAACACACAGTAGCAGTTTGGGACAATGTACCTCAAGTGCTTACTACCTTTAAATACATTGAACATCTGTTCTCAATAGAACAATTATAGTATGGCTAAACAGTCCTCTATCGAACAAGACGGAGTTATTGAAGAATCGTTATCTAACGCAATGTTCAAAGTGCGTTTGCAAAACGGACATACAGTGATCGCTCACATTAGTGGGAAGATGCGTATGCACTATATCAAAATTCTGCCGGGCGATAAAGTAAAACTGGAAATGAGTCCGTACGACCTTACCAAGGCGCGTATCACTTACCGATACAAATCGCACGAAGGACCAACTTTCTAAATCATAGGCAACAATGAAAGTAAAAGCATCTATCAAAAAGCGTAGTGTTGATTGTAAAATCATCCGCAGAAAAGGCAAGCTCTACGTAATCAACAAGAAAAATCCTCGTTTCAAACAAAGACAGGGGTAATCAGAAACTATGGCACGTATAGCAGGAGTAGATATTCCAGATAACAAGCGTGGCGAAATTAGCTTAACCTATATTTTCGGTATAGGCAGAAGCAGCGCCAAGGTAATTTTAGGCAAAGCCAATGTTGATGTCAACAAAAAGGTAGCCCAGTGGAGCGAAGCGGAAGCGAATGCAATTCGCCAGATCATTAGCAATGAGTTCAAAACAGAAGGTCCGTTGAAAAGCGAAGTTTCTTTGAACATCAAGCGTTTAATGGATATTGGTTGCTACCGTGGTCTTCGTCACAGAAAAGGTTTACCAGTTCGTGGCCAACGCACTAAGAACAATACACGTACTCGTAAGGGTAAGCGTAAAACAGTTGCAAACAAGAAGAAAGCTACTAAGTAGTAATATTCTTATGGTTACTGCGTAAGTAACGATCACCTCTATCTTTAATAATTTCGAATTTCATTAGATGGCTCAATCATCGGGAAAAAGGAAAGATAAAGCTAAAAAGCGCGTAGTAGTGGTAGAAAGCCACGGTCATGTGCATATAAGAGCTTCTTTCAACAACATTATCATTTCTATTACCAATTTGAATGGTCAAGTAATTTCTTGGGCATCTGCTGGTAAAATGGGCTTTAAAGGCTCTAAGAAAAATACTCCTTATGCTGCTCAAATGGCAGCTGGAAACTGTGCACAAGTTGCCTATGAACTTGGCTTGCGCAAGGTAGAAGTTTTTGTAAAAGGTCCGGGTTCAGGACGTGAGTCTGCCATCCGTACTATCCAAAATAGTGGATTGGAAATTTCTGTAATTAAAGATGTAACTCCGTTGCCTCACAACGGTTGTAGACCACCAAAACGCAGAAGAGTTTAATCAGCTCCCACCACTTATTTAGCAAGAAACAATATGGCAAGATATACAGGCCCCCGTTCAAAGGTTGCACGCCGTTTTAATGAACCTATTTTTGGACCAAGCAAGGCATTGCAACGCAAGCCTCATGGCCCTGGTCAGCATGGTAGAGGTCGCAAGCGTAAGCAAAGCGAATATGCTGTTCAGTTAGGTGAAAAGCAAAAAGTAAAATATATATATGGTGTATTGGAGCGTCAGTTCCGTACCCTATTTGAAAAAGCATCTCGTAAAGGTGGTATCACAGGTCATAACCTACTTCGTATGTTGGAGTCTAGGTTAGATAATGTGGTTTACCGTTTAGGAATATCTCCTACCAGACGTGGTGCCAGACAAATTGTATTACACAAGCACATTACAGTGAATGGTGTATTGGTTAACATTCCAAGTTACCAAGTGAAGCCAGGCGATGTAGTTAGTGTTCGTGAAAGTAGCAAGGCCCTTGAAAATATCGTTAATTCGGTTGCTTCAAGAGCTGGTTCAAACCGCTTTAGCTGGTTAGAATGGAATTCAAGCGATATGGCAGGTACTTATGTTACTTACCCAGAGCGCGATGCCATTCCTGAAAATATCAACGAGCAGCTTATCGTTGAACTTTACTCTAAGTAATAAACCGTAGCACCCCCAACCGTACACATACTATGTCAATCCTTGCTTTTCAAATGCCTGAAAAAGTGGTGATGGAGAAGGCCGATGATTTCAAAGGCACTTTCGAATTCAAACCACTAGAAAGAGGCTACGGAGTAACCATAGGCAACGCGCTTCGTCGCATTTTGCTGTCGTCTCTGGAGGGATACGCCATTACTTCTATCAAAATTCCTGGAGTTTTGCACGAATTCTCTACCGTTGAAGGTGTTGTAGAAGACGTGGCAGAAATCATCTTAAACCTTAAGATGGTTCGCTTCAAGAAAATTTCTGATGCCCCTATCAATAAAATCGTTGTAACTGTAAATGGTCAAGAAACCTTTACCGCTGGCGATATCAATAAGTTTACAAGTAGCTTCCAGGTGTTAAACCCTGAGTTGGTAATTGCAAACTTAGATCCTTCTGTTTCTTTTGAAATAGAACTTACCATTGATAAGGGAAGAGGTTATGTTTCATCTGATGATAATAAGCCTACTAACGACCAATTAACTGGTGTTATAGCTATTGATTCAATTTTTACGCCGATTAAGAACGTTAAGTACAGCGTAGAAAATACCCGTGTTGAAGGTCGTACAGATTTCGAGCGTTTATTGCTTGATATTGATACCGATGGTTCAATACACCCAGAAGATGCACTTAAAGGTGCCGCCAATATCCTGATTAAGCATTTTATGCTATTCAGCGATCAAACAATGACTTACGAAATAGCTAAGCCAGCTGAGGAAGATACAATTGATGAAGAATTTATGCGTTTGCGTAAGCTTCTGAAAACGAGCCTTGCCGATTTAGATCTTTCTGTACGTGCCTACAACTGCTTAAAGGCTGCGGATATCCGTACCCTTGGCGATTTAGCACAGCTTGAAGTAAGCGATATGATGAAGTTCCGCAATTTCGGTAAGAAATCGTTAACGGAACTCGAGCAACTGATGACCGAAAAGAACCTTCAGTTCGGCATGGAAGTTTCAAAATTTAGACTGGAGGAGGATTAAGAATCAATGAGACACGGTAATACTATCAATCACTTAGGCCGTACCTACAGCCACCGCAAGGCAATGTTGAACAACATGGCTTGCTCATTAATTGTTAAAAAACGTATATTCACTACAACCGCTAAGGCTAAGGAATTACGTAAGTTCATTGAGCCACTACTAACTCGTAGCAAGCCTCAGAACGATACAATGCACAGCCGTAGAACAGTTTTCGCTTACTTACAAGATAAGGAAGCAGTAAAAGAATTGTTCGACGTAGTTGGCGAAAAAATTGCTGAACGCCCAGGAGGTTACACTAGAATCATTAAAATCGGTACTCGTTTAGGCGATAACGCTGATATGTGTATGATTGAACTAGTTGACTTTAACGAGGTTTACGGCGTTAAAGAAGAAGCTAAGACAAAAACTCGTAGAAGCCGTAGAGGTTCAGGTAAAGGTGCTGCTGTTGCAGCTGCTGGAACTGATTCTATTGAAGAAGCGGTTATTGTTGATGAGGTTGTTGCTGAAGAGCCAGCTGTTGAAGCTGCTTCTGAAGAAGTTGTTGCTGAAGAGTCGACTTCTGAAGAAACATCTTCATCTGATGAGACTTCATCTGAAGGCGATGCTGATGCATCTGCTGAAGAAGAAAAGAAAGCTGAATAATTTCACTTTCAACAAGTTTAGCAAAGGGGACCTCAATTGGTCCCCTTTCTTTTTTAAAGCTTTTTAGGCAATTCCTTTTAAGGTAAAGCTCATGGTATTGTTTTCAGTTGGGTTTAGTTGTAGACTTTGAATTTGGAATGGGCTTTGTTTGTAGGCTACCTTATTGGCTTGAATAAGATTCCCTAATTCCTGGACTGAGATTTTGCCTTCTGTTTGCAGGACTTTGGTAAATGTATTTTTCTCATCTTCTAAAGTCAATACTACTGGTACGAAGCTTGTAATAGTATAGCCTTCCAATTTTATTTGTTGGGAACTTTCAGGCACTTTAACAAGGAATGTAGGTTGCGAATAACTTACAATTTCACTAGGTGAGGGAAGTAAATTCTTTGTACTCGGTAATTGAATAGCCGCAGCAGTTACTGTGCTAAGGTGTAGGTATTGGTTGAATCTGTTGATTTGAATCAGCTTGTTATTCCTATAGCTGCGCTCATTGAAATTGATGTTTATTTCATTCTTTGTTTTGCTAGCAATAGGTAAATCATAATCCACTTGTGTCGGCATTACAAGTTCAAGGGTGTTGTTAAATTGGTTCCATTGCCATTGTTTCCCCGTTGTGTTTTCTATAAGTTGAAATAGTTCCCCAACTGTGATATTATCTAGCAGTTGGCTAACCACAATGCCTTCATTGGTTTGTGGAATTATGGTACCAGCTATACTATAATTGAGGTCGACAAAGGTATTGTCTGGTACTAGGGTAATAGTAAATAAGTCGTTTGTAACTCCATCGCCTTCTAAGTTGAGCGTATAAGTTTGGCTACTATTGGCTTCTACCTCATAACTTAAAATAGCTTCTTGCTTTAAAAGTACTTGGCTTGGATCGGTAATATTGATATAGAAAAGACCTGTATTACTACTATTGCCATTGTTTTCCAAGGTGAGGTTAACTGTTGTTTGTACTGAATAATTACTCAGAAAGGTGGTTTTATAAACCTTAGCTACAGATGTATGGGCCTCTGTAATAGTACCTAGTTCCGAATTCAATGATAGTCCTAATGCATTGCTGACCTCAAAATTTATTGCAGCAAGTGTTTGCCAAGGCCAGTTTATTGCTTGGTTACCAAAGTAGGGTAACACTAATTCCTCTGATAAGGGACTAATATCAATGCCTATTGCTTTGCTTAGGCTTTGAAGTAATGGATTTATCCTAACTGCTGGTGGAAGTAAATCAATCGGCAGATTTGTGGGTTTGTCTAAAGGCCATTGCTGGTAGCCAATTAGTGGAAAGCAAAGGAGTTCTGTTGGTGTTTGGTTGTAATAGTCAATACTTCCTTCCTCAAAACCGCTTAGTGTGAAAGGATAATTGTCTAAGCTTTCTAGTTGATTGGCAAGAAGTTGGTTGTTCTTTAAAAGTGCAGATTCAATATTAGTATATTGAAATTGTGTATTGCTACCTTCCAAGTGCGTGATTTCTTCAAGCACAAAACAGCCAAGCCAAGTGCCGTCTAGGGTTAGATAAACTGATTTTCCTAAACTAGTTTCAGCTTCCGGATTGGCCGTTTTAATGAAGGAGCATTCAATAGTCTTGTCGTTTTTACCTATTTGTTTGCATTCATTTACGCTGAATTCGATTATAGGTATATGATTATTTTCCATCGGTTTCAAGGGTTAATGTGAGAAAGTTATCTGTGCTGGTGAGGTAGGTAATACTTGAAATGGTATTGGCTGTTTCTATTCCATGCCTAACCATCCATTTCTCGGGACTATTTTGCCATTGAGTTATAGCATGATTATCTAAGCCCATTGGTTCACTTAAGTACCTACGCTTGCCATTCAGATAATGCTCATTTGCAATAGGGATATGCAAGAAACTTGGCAACCCAAAAGGATTTAAGAATCCGAGGGTGACTGTTTCAGAGGTATTAGGCTGAAGGGAAAATTCCCAATCAGTACCTTGATACAAAATCTGACTACCACCTTCTACACTTACCTTTATCTTAGTTTGGGGATTGCTAAAGTCGGTCGCTTGTAACCAATAGACATATAAACCTGGCGAGTTGGCATTTCCAATGCTTATCACATCGGTATTTATTACTGTTTCCCCTTGCAGACTTTTAATTTTTAAATTGATAATTGCGGTTGGGTTTATATATCTGTCGATTTGCGCAGGGACTATGAAATATAAGGGTAGGGCAGGGCAGCCTTCTATCAATACCCTGCTTTCAAACCTATTCAGTGGGATACCAACTTGGGTAGAGGATGGAAGTAAATCAAAGGCGTTTATTTCTTCAGGGATGTTGGGTAGAAACATAATTGGATCAGAAACACCCAACCGATTTAAAAGTCCGTTTTCTTCTTGGAGATAGGCTGTTAGTTGAAGGCTTTGAAAAGCAAGACGTTCAAGTCCTTCTTTGGGTACCCTTGAAAATTGCACCTTATCAAAATTTATATTGGTACTAATTGGGTGGATTCCGCTCGGATTTAAAGGGTAAATCTTCTGTGCCTTCACCCTTTGTTCGGTTAACCAATTACCACCTTCAGAATATGTTGTTCCTGTTCTGTAATTGATAACTAATTTATTTTGAGGGAGATAATATGGATTTATTGCTTCCCCATTGTTGATTATGGATACACTTTCAATGGCAGGGCTTTCGCTTATAGTTTCAGTTTCAAGTAAAATGTGTTTGCTTTTAGGCTTTGCGAAAAGATTGAGTATATGAGTGCTCTCAACAGAAGTATAAAAGTTGTTAAACTGTGGATGGTAATTAATTAGGTTTTGAAGGCTAATTGCAGGTGAGTTGGCATTGAAATAGAAGGGCAGTTTAGTTTCCGAACTGGCTAGGAATGAGGTGCCTAATAGTACAAGCGAACTTGCTAAGGGAATTGAGGTATTAAAGTTGAGCCTGATATGTGCATCACTTTCTTCCAGAATAGGATCTATAATTTCGAAAGTTATAACAGGTGGCTTGGCAGCACTTTGAATAGTAGTGGGTTGATTAAATCTGATTTCCATAGCGTTGGTTTAGTTGAATGAAAATATTTGTGGTTTAAGGGCGAAGTACATCCGAAGCATCACGGCATCTGCTAAATCTGGACTATGACCTAGGATACGTTTTTGCTCGTCTTTTGAATTGATGTTTACGGTTCCATCGATTACATCTGTAGCTCTATGAATGCATTCTAGTTCTTCATTGAGTCGGTCAATGATGGTTTTGCCGTGAAAAATCGCTGCCGCTGCATTAGGGGAAATACTGATTTGATTAGCTTCCATCAACTCCTGCAACTTGAAATAGCATTGCGCCTTCAAGTGTTGGAAATTGGCAAGTCGATTTCCCGATTTTTCTGGTTTTCTATTGGCGTGAAAGCCTATACTGCCTGGCAGAATATCGGTAACGCCACTGCCAATACCATCGGCATCAATTACAATGCAGTTAGCTGCGATGTGGTGTGTGCGACGAAGGTTACTGATATACTCAGCAGATTGGGCTATAGAGAACTTTTCTAGGCAGGCTATTTCCTTTATATGCAGATCTTGCCACCTGATTACTACGGTGGTATCTGAACCAAATCGAGCTATATCGGCACTGATATAACCTTTGCCTACCATTTGCTTGGCTTCGGCAATGGTTATCTTTTCAAGTATTTGGGGTGGGAAAAGACTTAAGGCATTGCTATCAAATTCCCATAAACCGTGCAAAAGGCGTTGCTTAGAAATAGCATCTAATTGGGCAAGCTGTTCGGCATACTGTTGGGCAAAATCGGCTTTGAGATTATCCTTAAGTAAGGCTTGCACAAATGCACGTTCTGTTGGAAGGATACCCAATTTCCAAGGTTCATAAAACCGACGGAATAGCCAGTTTCTGCTTGGGTTTGCAGTAAGCAATAATTTAGCGCACCTACCACTTTCTTTGATTTTGTAACGGATACGACTTGCCAGAATGAGCGATGCTTTTTCAGTAACCTCAGCAGCTTCATCAATAAAGGCATCTGTAATTTCAAGAGAGCCAAGTCGGGCATAGTCAGGATCAGAAGGGAGCCAAGCTATTTCTTTCAAGTAAATGGTACTGCCGTTGATAAACTCTATAATACCGGCATCGGCCTTGTATTTGAAATGCTTGCCAGATATAAATCCCATTTGCTTTGCTACCTGAAATAAGGTTTGCAAGGTGGTAGTAAGTAAATGCTTGGCTCTGGCACGAGCTATTACCCCACGACTTTCTGGTATTCTGATGCGTTCTGTAATTTGCCAGCAACAACCTAAGAAGGTTTTAGCACCTCCGGCAGCACCACCATACAGTAGCTCTCGGGTATGCTGGTTATACAGCAAATTGAGGGCTTCGCCTTGTTTTGGGAAAATGAAGATATCAGTTTCCATTAGAGGCTAATTCAGAGGTAAAGGGTTTCAAGTTGATGCTGATAGGCTCTGAAGCATCGGTTTCATTTTGAGTAATTGGAGCAGGCTTTGGTGCCGCCCATTGTTCTACTAACTGGAACCATAGTTTCTGATGCGTTACACTGCCTGCAATAGCTTTGTTAAACACACTTGCTAACACCAATTCCGATAGCGGCTTTAGGTGTTGGTAAGGGGTAATTGGCTCTAAAGTTTCATTTGTATTATGCTGGAAGAATGGTTTACATTCTTCTGCATTGGGCAATCGCTTTTCATCTGCAAGCATTTGCAAACAGAAAGCGGCTAACCTTTCCTTGTTTGTTTCAGTAGTCATAAAATTAATCCAATGGTTCAAAGGCAAAGTACGCGCTTGTACCTATGCGCTTTACAGCCTTACGGATTATTGGGATAGCCAAAAAATTGCACAAAAAAATGCCGCCCACCGTTTGAGTAGTGGGCGGCTTCGGTTGAGTAATAAAGGTAGGAAGAATAGGTCTTTAAGTAGCTAAGCTATTAGAATGCAAAGCGACCATTAGTAATTTTTACTTGTTGCGACGGATTGGTATTTCTGCCAGCAGTGAAATTGAAAGTTCCTCTAACGAACGATGTGGCATTTTCAGAAATACGCATTTTGCCAGCACTATTATTGGTTCCATTGGCTACCCAAATATTACTGCTTTCGCTTAGTTTAGGTAGGAAGGCAAAAGGAGTATCTTCAGAAGCTATTACACTATCCCCAACAACGCCATCAGAAGGGAAGGTTAATAAAATAGCTCTTTCAGTTTCCGCACCTAGGATAACTACCACTTGTTTTCCGTTAACTGAGTCTATATCAATTTCTGTTTCACCTTCGAAAGGAACCCCATTGATAAGGCAGGCTACAAAGCCTCTGCCAGTAAGGGGACCTGAAGGTTCTGTTACAGTAAAGGTTTTTGAGGAATCTACACTAAACTGCGTGTAGTAATACAGTTTGCCAGAAAATGCATTGTTTGGAATAATGAATCTAAAACTGGAAGGGGTTAAGTTAGTTACAGATAACTTTACATTTCCCAATTTTACAGAATCAGGGGTTTTGAAATTGATACCTGAAACGGTTACTTGGATTTGGGGCGTGCCGGAAACTGGACTAATAGAGGTAATAGTTGGTTCAATTGCAAGCTTTATATCATCATTATCTGATTTACAGCTTGCAAAAAAAGCAAGCGACACCAGCAGCCAAAAGGCCTTGAGGAGAGTAATTAATTTCATTGAGTTTTGTGAGGTATTCTGAAAGGATACTTACTACAATGACCCTAAGGTTTTAAAAATGGTTGGAATAGGCACAAAAAAAGCCATCGGCTGGTTGGCCGATGGCTTGAAAATCTTTTTCTAAGGATTACTGCAAACGTAAAGCTAAACGACCATTAGTAACATTAGCTCTACTGCCACCAGTTGAAATGCCTAAGAAATTGAAGGTACCACGAAGGTAAGTACCATTTGCGCCAATTTCTGTAACGGTAAATGAACCACTTGTTCCATTTAAGCCAGTAGCAGAGAAAAGTATAGGGCTTGCATTAGAAAGGTCTGGAGAATAAAAGAACTGATTAGTTGTAGAAGCTGGAATAGTTTGGTTAAGTGCCAAACGATTTGGAAGCGTTAAAACAATAGTAGAAGTACCTACAACACCACCTACTAAAAGTACTGGGTTGCCAGCAATAGTATCATTTTCAGCGAAAGTTGTTCCTGAGAATTCTTTGCCATTTAAGAAACAAGTTAAGGTGCTTGCAGGTACAGGACCAGTAGGTTCAGATACCGTAAAAGTTTGGCTAGAATCTACTGCGCCACCCTTGTACACATATACTTTGCCAGTAAAAGCACTAGCTGGTACAGTAAATTTAAAGCTAGAACCTGTATTGTTAGAGATGGTAACTTTTGACTTACCAAGCTTTACAGAATCTGGAGCTGAAAGGTTTGAGCCATTTACAGTAACTGTAGTACCTACGGTACCAGTGGTTGGAGAAAGACTAGTTACTTTTGGTTTTGTGTCTGGTGCTGGACTATCGTCAGAACCACAAGCGAAGGTGAAAGCAGCTATAGCAACAATGCCTGCATACTTTAAGAATTGGGTAATTTTCATGGGTAGGTAAAGAAATTAGGGATTAGGTGAAGAAGTAAATCGGGTGCAAATTTAAACTTTGTTTTGATAAAACTAGCCAAATAAGTAACGGTTGAATTACGCATGTATTATTTATTGGTAAAAGGAACTTGTGAGGTAATACCGTTAAAAAAGGTCTGAAAGCATTTGCCTCCAGACCTTTTCTATGATAATCATGCTTAACCTACACGAAATACCTAAAATCTTGACCTGCTTTCAGATTAATTAGGCTTTGGTAAATGAGCTCAATTACGTTTTCAACATCAGCTTTATCTACTGTTTCAACAGTAGTGTGCATATATTTCAATGGTAATGAAATTAATGCAGATGCTGTTCCCCCGCTGCTATAAGCAAAAGCATCGGTATCGGTACCAGTCCATCTTGTGGCGGAGGCACGCTGGAATGGAATTTCGTGTTGCTCTGCTGCGCTAATAATATGCTTTAGCAAGTTATTCTGCACCGATGGACCGTAAGTTAAAACTGGTCCACGACCACATTTTTGATCGCCTTGCTCAATTTTCTTGTATTGAGGGCTGTGGGTATCGTGGCACACATCCGTAATAATGGCTACATCGGCTTTTAATTGAGCGGCTACCATTTCGGCACCACGCAAACCAATTTCTTCCTGCACAGCATTCACAATGTACAAGCCAAATTCTGGTCGTACATTGTTTTCTTTCAATTTGCGAGCAACCTGGGCAATCATATAACCACCAATGCGGTTGTCTAAAGCTCTACCAACAAAGTACTTGTTGTTAAGCTCCATAAACTCATCGTCAAAAGTACAAACGGTACCTACGTGGATACCCATTTCTAGTACTTCTGCCTTGGTGCTTGCGCCAACATCTACAGAAAGGTCCTTTAATTTAGGTGCAGCATCTTTTTCAATTTCACGTACGTGAATGGCTGGCCAACCAATAATACCTTTAACTACACCTTTATCGGTGTAGAAATTTAGACGCTTACTAGGTGCAATGAGTACATCTGAACCACCATTTCTGCGTAGATACACATAGCCATCTTCAGAAATGTAGTTTACGAACCAAGCAATTTCATCAGCGTGGGCTTCTATAACTACTTTGTACTTTGCCTCAGGATTTATAATACCTACTACTGAACCGTAAGTATCAACATAATGGGTATCTATATATGGCTTCAGGTAGTCTAGCCAAATTTTTTGTCCGCTGCTTTCAAAACCGGTAGGACTGCTATTATTAAGGTAGCGTACCAGAAAATCGTGTGCGTGTTGGTCCATATTTATAGGTAAGGGGAGTTAATTAATGAAGTATTTTATAGATGAGTTCTTGCATTATCTCGTATTCAGTCATGTTGGCTGAATCTACCCCCTTTGCGCGGAGGTCTGCCTCACGAAGGGCACTGATAATATGCATTACTTTAGCTGCTGGAAAAGTGCGGACTGCCATAGCGTATTCCTTAGCGATAAATGGGGCAATGCCCATACCACTTGCTATACCTTCTGCCGATTTATTAGGTAGTGCGTGAGCCATTAACAACTTAGTAAAGAAGCTAAACAGCATGGCTATATGCCCAATAGCAGGGTGGCTTTTAGGGTCTTTAGAGAAGTAAACTATGATTTTATTGGCCTTGGCTACATCCTTAGCTAGGAGCGCTTTCTGTAATTCAAGGATATTATAATCTCTACTTATGCCAATAAACTTATGCACAGTATCAGCAGTAAGTTCAGTTTGTTTACCAGCAATATTGAGCTTTACTTTTTCGAGTTCATTATGTACTCTACTTAAATCTGAACCAATGTTTTCAGCTAAAATGCGGATAACCTCCTCATTAGCTTTTAGCTTTAATTCATCTAACTGTTCTTTGATATAAGTAGGTAGCTGATAGTCTTTTATTTTATCTGAAACCACTACAACTGCTTTGCCTTTCAGAGCCTTAGCAATTGCCTTTCTAGAATCTAACTTTCCGTGTTTGTAAGCGAAAACTAAAACTGTGGTTGGCTGCGGCTGCTTGAGATAAGATTCTAGTAATTTCTGAGGTTCTTCTTTGTTTAAGTCGGAAAGGTCTTGGGCTTCTCGAACTATAACCAATACTCGCTCGGCCATCATTGGGAACCTGCGGGCATTATTAATGATAGTGCCTATGGTAGTATCTTTTCCGTAAACAACTACTTGGTTAAAGCTACGTTCCGCATCAGAAAGTGCCTTATGTTCAATAGCTTGTGAAATTTTATCA
This sequence comes from Cytophagaceae bacterium, assembly GCA_027487695.1. Taxonomy (GTDB): domain Bacteria; phylum Bacteroidota; class Bacteroidia; order Cytophagales; family Flexibacteraceae; genus JAIYDB01. The sequence goes on from JAIYDB010000043.1 coordinate 17,759, forward strand.
ATAAAATAGTCTTCTTCGCCGTGCAAAAAATATACGGGGGCTAACTTTCCCGCATTTATTTCTTTCAATACTTGCTGAGGGGTTTGTTCTGCGCTCGCTGTTGCCATTATTGAATGATTGAAGGAGGTAATAGGCTAATCACTTAGCTAAAAACCTTAGGCTTTATTAATGGCTACTACTTTCGTTATTTCAGGTACTGCGTTTTTAATGGCATCTTCAATGCCTGCTTTCATCGTCATCGCGCTCATAGGGCAGCTTTCACACGCACCCATCAATTCTACTTGCACCTCATTTTCTGGGGTAATTTGGATTACACGCACATCGCCCTGATCGCTTCTTAAAAAAGGTCTTATATTTTCTAAAGCAAGTTCAACCCTATCAAATAATGGGTGTTTTGCTGTTTCTATATCAACCATAAAATCAAGTGCTTTTAATTAGGAGAGGTTTAAAGCTTTGGTGTTGGTACTAAATTGCTCCAAAGCATTCGTCAAAGTTAATAAATTGGACTGATGATACCGCTTTGTCCATTGAATGAGGGCTTTTCTTTTTGCATCGTAGGCCTTGTGTTCAGGTTTAATAGCGTTGATACTTACTTGAGCACTACTATGGATATAGGCACCTTCATTCATATAAAGCACAACATGGCTTATTCTGTTTTCAAGTTCGCCCATAAAAATGAGGTCGCCTTCTTGAAGGTCTGCTAATTCTACTTGCTTACCTATTAACGCCTGCTGACCGCTATTCCTTGGTAAAACGAAACCTTGCATTAGAAACAAGTGCTGAATAAATCCGCTACAATCAAACCCTAATTCAGAAATGCCACCCCATAGGTATTGCACCCCAAGGTATTGTTGTGCTTGAGCAACAATTTCTGCAGGATTATAAGTGGTTTCTAAAGGTACCAGGTTAGGCTTTTCAAGTTCAAGGAAAACCCGATCTGGAAAAATAAGCTCTGTAAATTGCTGACTTGCGTTACGGATTATAGCTAAGGAACCCGACAAGTAATGCCCGCAGGTTTGTGCTAAAACTTGCTTTGGGGCTGCTAGCCACATCGCAAATTCTTCCTCATTGGAAGCAACTAAAGCACCGCTTTCTATATAACCTTTAATACCACCAACTGTGATTATTTGGTGCCAATCGCCTTTTTCGTTGGTACTTATAATATATACTGGCCAGCCTCTTAATATTTGCGTATCCAGTTCTGCCCTATGGCTTGGTTCTGTTCTAACGTTGGCAATCTTAAGCTTTACGAAACTATAACTCACAGTTAATTAAATGATTATGTAGAAAACTGATATACTTAAAGCACTTCTTTGTATTGCATTTTATGCAATTGGGCATACAACCCACCCTGCTCAAGTAGTTGGTGGTGATTGCCTTGTTCTTTGATTTCGCCTTTGTCCATCACTAGGATTTGGTCGGCTTTTTGGATGGTACTCAAACGGTGAGCAATAACAATTGAGGTACGTCCTTGCATCATTCGCTCAATAGCAGCCTGAATCATTTCCTCTGTTTCGGTATCCACTGAACTGGTGGCTTCATCTAATACAATGATAGCAGGATCAAAAACGAGTGCCCTAATAAAGCTAATCATCTGACGCTGACCTACCGATAGCGTTGCACCACGTTCCATAACTGGGTAATCTAATTTGCCAGGTAGGTTATTGATGAAGTGCATAGCCCCAATTTGTTCAGCAGCATCAATAATTTGGGCATCGGTAATTTCAGTATTGCCAAGGGTAATATTATCTCTAATGCTACCACCAAAAAGGAATACATCTTGTAGTACCACACCAATATGTTTGCGCAGGTAGCCTAGTTCGTAGGTTTTGATATCGGCATTATCTACCAGAATTTCACCTTTTTGGATTTCGTACAACCTATTTAGCAGGTTGATTACTGAACTTTTACCTGCGCCTGTTGCACCAACTAGGGCTAGGGTTTTGCCTGCCTCAACTTTGAAACTGATGTTCTTTAACACGAAGTTTTCTTCATCGTAAGCGAACCAAACATTGTTAAAGGCTACTTCACCGTTTACTTTGGCAGGAGTAAACTTGCCGTAGTTAGCTATGTATTCTGTATTATCTAAGAGATTCATTATTCTTTCGCTGCTCACAATACCCAATTGTAGGGTATTGAACCTATCGGCAATGGCACGAATAGGACGGAAGAACATTTGGATATACATAATGAACGATATAAGCGTTCCCAAACTCACTGTATCTTCCAAAACGCCCTTGGCTCCGTACCAAACCAGCAAGCCAGTACCTGCGGCACCAATAACTTCAGCAACTGGGAAGTAAATACTATAATACCAAACTGAGCGAATATTGGCTTTTCTGTGCTCGTCGTTAATTACAGTAAAGCGTTGGTATTCACGTTTTTCGGCTCCGAAAAGCTGCACGATGGTCATCCCTGTAATGTGCTCTTGTACAAAGGTGCTCAGATTGGCTACTGCAACACGTGCATCGTTAAAGGTTTCCTTTATTTTTTCCTTGAAAACATAGGTTGAAAGCAATAGCAACGGGAATGCACTCATAGAAACTAGGGTCAGTTTCCAATCGGCATAAAACATAAAGCCTAGAATAAATACCAATTGCAGCACATCGCCTGCCATAGCAGCAAGTCCATCAGTAAATACATCCGATAGGGTTTCTACATCGCTAATGTTTCGTGTGATAAGCCTACCCACTTGGTTGGTATCGAAAAAACGGAGACGCAAATGAAGAATATGCTCGTAAAGTTTAACCCGAATATCCCTAATAATAGTTTGCCCTAACCAACCACTAGTGAAAGTGTGTACATATTGGGCTATGGAGTTAATAATCAGGACCACTAACATGAGGATGGTCATATACAGCGTTCCCTCTAAATCGCCGATGGCAATGTAATTATCAACGGTTTGTCTGATAAGTTCTACCCGCCAAGGCGCTAATACCCCCATACTAAGGGTAAGGACTATAATAAGTATAAAACGCCAACGGTAAGGTTTTGCGAAGGTCATTAACCTTTTCAAAACCTTACCGTCAAAAATTTTACCGCTTGTTTCTGAGATTTGGGCCATTAGAAATTGCTTAGTGCAACTCTACCGTTCCAATATGCCTTTTTACGGCTTTGAGGGCATCGCCCACGGTGAGTATGCTTTGAACCTCGTTATCGGTTAAATCAATCTTAAACTCGGTCTCTAGATAAAAGAAAACCTCATTCAGCTCTAATTGGTTTAACCCAAGGTCCTGCAATTTACGACGTACTTTTAATTGCGCAGGCGTAATTAAAAAGTGTTGCTTAAATATTTTGTTGAAGCGTTGGTTAACTACTGATACCATTGTTTTCTTGAGTTTTGTTTTGTGTGTTGCAAAAGTAAGTAATTAAACTGTGGAAACTTTTAATGGTTCAAAAGTTTCTATAAAAATTTTTCGTCGAGTTTTGTGAGTCTATACTTGCGTATAATTGGTAGATGCTTCCTTGCTAATAGTGGTTGCATGCCGCTAAATAATTTACTATTTTTTGAATGGGCTAATTCAAAGGTATGAAAGTCGTGTTCTCATTTTTAAATGGCGTTTAATGCAGATTGTTGGTATAACGACAGTAGACTAATAATAATTTTACTTTGTTTTGATATAATAAAAAGTGGCAGTGTTTTTGAAGTGTATTAGGTAGCTCAGAAACCCAAAATCAACTGAAAATTATTGGAAGGTTTTCACTCCCTTTTAAACCACAAAAACAATGGCATACTCAGAAACAGCGATACATCAAGTTATAGAAGTTTTAAGCAAGACATTAGCAAATACCTATTTGCTTGCTCTTAAAACCAAGAATTTCCATTGGAATGTAAAAGGACCAAACTTCCATTCATTACACTTATTGTTCGATGAACAAAATGGTGCCTTGGTTGCCACTGCTGATGAAGTAGCAGAACGTATTAGAGCTTTCAACAAACCAGCCATAGGCACTATGACAGAATTTCTGAAAGCTGCCACACTAAAAGAATCGCCTGCCAATTACCCAGATGCACCTACTATGATTGCCGCTTTAGTGGCTGACCACGAGCATATCATTGAAGCATTGTTGGTTGATATTGAAGTGCTTACTGGTTTGTCTGATGTAGGTTCTGCCGATATGCTAACAGGTCAGCTTCAAGAACACGAAAAAATGGCTTGGATGCTACGCTCGCATTTGCAATAGTTGTTTAATACTAAAAAATAAAAAATCAATAACTATAACATAGCCTAAGCTTGTTATAATTGTACCGATTATTCTTACAAAAACACCTTAACTATATGGCTTTTGAATTGCCTCAATTACCTTACGCTACCAATGCGTTAGAACCAAATATAGATGCTCAAACTATGGAAATTCACCATGGCAGACATCATAAAGCTTATGTAGATAACCTAAACAATGCTGTTTTAGGTACTGAAGCAGAAGGCAAAACCATTCAAGAAATCATTGCTAACATTAGCAAATACCCAGCTCCTATCCGTAACAACGGTGGTGGTCACTGGAACCACGCCATGTTCTGGAATTGGTTAAGCCCTAGCGGTGGAGGCAACCCAACTGGTGCCATTGCCGATGCTATTGACAAGGACTTCGGTTCATTCGATAAGTTCAAAGAAGAGTTCGCAAAGGCAGCAGCTACTCGCTTCGGATCAGGTTGGGCTTGGTTAATTGTTCAGAATGGCAAATTGGTTGTTAGTTCTACGCCAAACCAAGATAACCCTTTAATGGATGTGGCTGAAGTAAAAGGCACACCAGTTCTAGGTTTAGACGTTTGGGAACACGCTTATTACTTAAAGTACCAAAACAAGCGTCCAGATTACGTAGCCGCATTCTGGAACTTAGTGAACTGGACTAAGGTAAACGAATTATACGCAGCAGCGAAGAAGTAATTACTTCTTAATTGAAACAAAAAGCCCCTTAATTAAAAGATTAAGGGGCTTTTGATTTTTTGAGGTTTATTGTTTTTTAGTATTGTTAATGGGAACAATCGGGCTCAGGAATGGAATAGCTTTCGAAAAATAATGAAGCTTAATTCTGCTTTTTTATTTCGTTAATCAGAAGGTAGAGTGGTAAAGTTTTGGCTAAAATTATTTTTCACCAAAATTTCGCTAAAAGTTGCACTTTGATACCATAAGCATAACAAAATGTTGCTTACTTGCAGGTGCGTTACCAGACGCAGGATTCTGGCTAACTTCAACAAAACTACCTCCGAACAATGAGTTCTAAAAGGAAAATCACAGTAGCCTACGGCGATGGCATAGGTCCAGAAATTATGGACGCCACCATTAAAATTTTGGATGCCGCAGGTGCACAACTTGAATACGAAGTAATTGAAATAGGTGAAAAGGTATATTTAAGCGGAGTAACCTCTGGGATACTAGATAGCGCTTGGGATAGCCTTAGAACCAATAAGGTATTTTTGAAGGCCCCAATTACAACACCTCAGGGTGGGGGATACAAAAGTATGAACGTAACAGCAAGGAAAATGCTAGGCTTGTACAGTAATGTACGCCCTGTGCAAACCCTTGTGCCTTACGTGGCAAGCAAGCACCACATGGATTTGGTGATTGTGCGTGAAAACGAAGAAGATTTATACGCTGGTATTGAACACCGCCAAACGGCTGATGTAGTGCAGTGTATTAAATTGATTTCAAGACCAGGTTCTGAAAAAATTATCAGATACGCTTTTGAGTATGCCGTTCAGTACAACCGCAAGAAAGTAACTTGCTTTACCAAGGATAACATTATGAAAATGACGGATGGTATGTTCCACCGTATTTTCAATGAAATTGGTGAAGAGTATCCGCACATTGAAAAAGAGCACCGTATCATTGATATCGGTTCTGCTTTATTGGCCGATTCACCTGAGCGTTTCGATGTTATTGTAACCGAGAACTTGTATGGCGATATCATCAGTGATATAGCTGCCCAAGTAGCTGGTTCAGTTGGTTTGTGCGGTAGCTTTAACATTGGCGATCATTGTGCCATGTTTGAGGCTATTCACGGTTCTGCACCAGATATTGCTGGTCAGGATAAGGCGAACCCTTCAGGTTTATTGAATGGTGCAATTATGATGTTGGTGCATATTAACCAACCAGAAGTAGCTTCAAAAATTCATAATGCATGGTTAAAAACCCTTGAAGATGGTATCCATACTGGAGATATCAAGAGCGATTACACCAAGCAATTGGTAGGTACCAAAGCTTTTGCTGAGGCAGTTATTGAGCGTCTTGGTCAAATGCCAAGTCACTTTGCTCCAATAACTTATTCAAAAGGTAAAGACCACGATATTAAAGTATTTGGTGTGCGCCCAATGGTGGCTCCAAAGAAAGATTTAGTTGGTTTTGATTTGTTCCTAGATGGACCAAACTTTAAAGCTGATGATTTGGCTGCTTTTATCCAAAGTGTTTGCGGAAGGTTAACCCTGAAAATGATATCTAACCGTGGTGCCAGAGTATGGCCAAACGGTATTCCAGAAACCTTCACTACTGACCATTGGCGTTGTCGCTTGTTTGGTGGTGTAGGTACTACCCACCAAGAGCTAATTGATATTCTTCAAACTGCTCACGATAAAGGGTATGACTTCATCAAAATCGAAAACCTTTATTACTTCGACGGCGAGCCAGGTTACACTGCTGGTCAGGGCGAGTAATTAGAAATAGTAGCATATTGAAAAAGCAGCCGCAAGGCTGCTTTTTTTGTGGAGTTGTAAATCTTACGCCCTCCCTAACTCAAACAAGGTTATCTCAGGCCAAATACCTAATCTGCCAGGGTAACCGATAAAGCCGAAGCCACGGTTAACGTAGAGTTGCTGGTCGCCATCTTGGTACAAACCGCCCCATTGTTTGTAGCGGTATTGCACAGGACTCCATTTCAATACCTTATTATCTACCCCGAACTGCATACCGTGAGTATGCCCGCTAAACTGAACATCTATTTGTGGGAATTCTGGTTTTACTTGGGCATCCCAGTGACTAGGGTCGTGGCTTAGTAATAGCTTTACTGGCACTTCATTGGGTAAGCCTTGCAATGCTTTAGATAGATTACCATATTTCGGGAACCTGCCAGTTCCCCAGTTCTGGATACCAATAATGGCTATTTGCTCCCCATCCTTCTCAAGGAGTTTGTAGGTATCAATTAATAGGTTCCAGCCCAAGTTGTGGTGATGCGCTTTAAGGTCTGCTAAGTTTTTGGCTTTAGCTCCCTCACTTGACCAAGGTTTGTAATCGCCGTAATCGTGGTTACCTAGGATAGAGAATATTCCCATCGGGGCCTGTAGTTTACCGAAAACTTCACGCCATGGGTCAAACTCATCGGCAGTATTATTTACCAAATCGCCAGTAAAGAAGATAACATCTGGCTTTAGTTCCATAATCTTTTGGATACCGCGTTCTACGCCTGATTTATTCCAAAAGCTACCTGCGTGAACATCTGAAATCTGGACAATCTTGAGTCCTTCAAATGATTTAGGCAGATTCTTCAAAACTAGTTTTTGTTTGCGAACTTGGTAGTTATGGGCACCAAAGGCTATCCCTGTGGTAAAACCAACTACAGGTACTGCCGCACCATATACCGCTAATCTTGAAAAGAATTGTGACCTATCTATGCCTTCAACTGCAGTATTTGTTGGTCCTTCCGAAGTTTTTGATTGGAAGAAAGCGAATACCCATTGCACAACTCTTGAAATATCGTCAATCAGCAAAAATGGAAGCACCAATATTTTACTGATGTAAAGCATTACCGTTAACACAAAAATCCAATTGCTGAAGGTATTACCTTTTGGTTGTGGCAACGATAGTGCAAACACTGTAAAGATAAAGGCAATCAAGCTTATTGAAAGTCCCCAGTAAATATAGGTAGCTATCTTTTGAGCGTTGGCGGAATAACTCTTGAGGGTAGTTTTAAAGCCTTGAAAAAAATACCAATCAATAAAAAATAGCACCGCCACCACCAGTAGCATAGTGATTAAACGAGAGGTCATAATATCGGGAGAGGTATGTGTGAGTTTAAAGAGCCAGTTACGGTAATGGTATAACGAGCTGTGAACCAGACTGTAAACCATCTGAATTGAGTTTGTTGGCTTTTTTAATGTAATCTGCACCAACATTATACTTACTCGCAAGAGCGCCAATTGTTTCGCCGCTGGCTACAGTATGTATTGCAGTAACAGGAATGATAAGTTTTTTGCCTGCCTGCATTACATCGTTCTTCATATTATTTGCCTCACGAAGTTTGGCAATAAGTACGTGATAACGTCTGCTTAGGGTGCTCAGGTTGTCGCCTGATGCAATCATATGTTCGTAGTTAGTACCACCACCAACAGGTGCTTTAGTAGGTGTAGTTTCTGCAACTACAGGAGCAGTTTCGGTCTTAGGCTTGGCAGCAGTATCGGCAACAGGAGCAGGTTTAATTTCTTCTTTAGCTGGTTCTGGAGTTGCTACAGGCAATTCTTCCTTCGGATTTTCCTGCACAATTAGTGAAGCTGTAGAATCTCTAGCGTTCGGATTTATAATAGGGTGGTTGCGCAATTCAGCCTCTACCATTAATGTAGGGTCGCGCTTTGTGGAAGTAATAGCAATAGCAAACGTGGCTATGATAGCTAGCGCCATCAATAGCAAGATAACCAAGAAGTTATTTCCTTTTCTGGAGGTATTCTTTTTATTCAATTTCCGAAAACGGATAGTGTGTGAACCTTTTGAGGCAAGTGCAAATTTAACAAAAAATAATCTACTTCAATTTTTGCTAAAGGTATTGTTAAATAACTTGATGCATTATAGGTTTTAAAGCTGCCATTAGCGTTTATTTATTTAGTTTTGCTACTTAAAATTTCCTTATCCCTGTTGAAGTACCTGTAACCGATGTATAGGTAAATCTTCAACGTTTTTATACAGATTGAAATGAGTGTAGATGTTTTGCTCGGCTTACAGTGGGGCGATGAAGGCAAAGGTAAAATTGTTGATTTCCTTGCGCCGCAATACAATGTAGTAGCACGTTTTCAGGGTGGTCCTAATGCAGGTCATACCCTTGTTTTTGACGGACAAAAGCACGTGTTGCATCAAATACCAAGCGGTATTTTTCACGCTCATATCAGCAATATCATAGGTAATGGGGTGGTTTTAGACCCAATTATCTTCAAAAAAGAGATAGATGGTTTGTTAGCTCGTAATGTAGGTGTATTTGATAACCTGATTATTAGCAAGCGTACCTTCTTAATTGTGCCAACCCATAGGTTATTAGATGCTGCTAGCGAAACCCAAAAAGGCGATGCTAAAATTGGCAGCACTTTAAAGGGTATAGGACCAGCCTATCAAGATAAATATGCCCGTCACGCCCTTAGAGTAGGTGATATCCTAAGTAAAAACTTTGCCGATTTCTACGCTAAACTGCTTAAAAAACACAAAGAACTATTAGATAGCTTCGGGTATGATTACAGCCACTTGCCAGCCTTAGAAGAGGAATTTTTCGCTGCTATTGAATTCTTAAAGCGTTTCCAAATTGCCGAGGTAGAATATACCATTAACAAGTCTATTTCTGAAGGTAAGGCTATTTTGGCTGAAGGTGCCCAAGGTGCTCTATTGGATATTGACTTTGGCAGCTACCCATTTGTAACGAGTAGCAGCACTATGGCTGCTGGTGCTTGTACAGGATTGGGTGTTGCTCCAAGACATATTGGCGAGGTATATGGCATTTTCAAGGCATATTGCACCCGAGTTGGTAGCGGTCCGTTCCCAACAGAATTGAACGATGAAATAGGCGAGCAAATACGTGTAGCAGGTTCAGAGTTTGGCAGCACAACTGGCAGACCACGCCGTACTGGTTGGTTAGATTTACCTGCATTAAAGTATGCTTGTATGATTAATGGCGCCACACAACTTTTAATGATGAAGGCCGATGTGTTGAACGATTTTGATGAAATCAAAATCTGTACGCACTATGAATTGCCTGATGGTGAAATAACCGACGAGCTACCAATGGATTTAAGTCCTGAAAGTGTGCAGCCAGTTTATACCACCTTACCAGGCTGGAAAACCGATATTTGCGGCATTAAAGAATTTGATGCATTGCCACAAACTTTAAAGCAATACATCACCTTTATTGAAGAGCAAGTGAATGTGCCAATTACTTTGATAAGTGTTGGTCCTGATAGGGTACAAACCATTATCAAGCATCCTGAATTATTAAGTTTATAGTATAACTTGATGTGCGAAACTCAAAGCCCTAGCGGCTTACGCATTGTTTTTATGGGAACCCCAGAGTTTGCTGTGCCATCTTTAAAGGCATTGGTAGAAGCAGGGGAAAATATAGTAGCCGTAATCACTGCACCCGATAAACCATCGGGTAGGGGACAGAAGCTAATGCCCACCCCCGTAAAAGAATATGCACTCACTCAAAATCTGCCAATCCTTCAACCTGAAAAACTGAAAGACCCTCAGTTTTTAGAAGATTTAGCCAGTTTAAAGGCCGATTTTCAGGTGGTGGTAGCGTTCAGAATGTTGCCAGAAGTGGTATGGAATATGCCTCCAAAGGGTACCATCAATCTGCATTCATCTTTATTACCGCAATATAGAGGAGCCGCCCCAATTAATTGGGCCATTATCAATGGCGAAAAAGAAACAGGTGTTACTACCTTTTTCTTACAGCACGAAATAGATACAGGCAATATCATTTTTCAGGAGAAAGAGCCGATATATCCAACTGATAATGCAGGAACCCTTTATGCCCGTTTGATGGATAAAGGTGCTCAACTTATTGTAAAAACTGTGCAGGCGGTAGCTAAAAATACTGCACCTTCACTTCCGCAAGTATTTGCAGAAACCTTAAAACCTGCCCCTAAAGTATTTAAAGATACTGCACAAGTAAAATGGGATTTATCAGCTGAAGCAACAGTGAACTTAGTGAGAGGTATGAATCCCTTTCCAGGGGCTTGGTGCATATTGAACGGTAAAAATTACCGATTGCATCTGGTTGAGTCAGTTGCAATTGAGCAAGCCTTAAAGCCAGGCGAAATATTTACCGATAACAAAAGCCTACTATACATTGGTTGTACTAATGGCGCTATCTCAGTTTTAGAATGGCAGGCAGAAGGTAAAAAGCGCATGGATATTGCAGCCTTCTTCAATGGTAATACCCTTTAAAAAATACACCTATCAGCAAGAATGACCCGTTTAAGCGTTAACATCAATAAATTAGCTACTCTACGCAATGCCAGAGGAGGCAATAATCCTGATGTAGTAAAAATGGCATTGGCTTGTGAAAGCTATGGGGCTCAAGGTATTACAGTGCACCCAAGACCAGATGAGCGCCATATTCGTTTTGCCGATGTTGTTGCACTTGCTCCAGTTTTAACCACCGAATTCAATATTGAAGGCTATCCAGATGCACGTTATTTTGAGTTAATTCAATTGGCAAAGCCTGCACAAGCTACTTTAGTGCCAGACCCTCCTGGTGTGTTAACAAGCAATGCTGGTTGGGACACCGTTAAGCATAAAGATTTCTTAACTGATGTTGTAGCTGAATTACATGCCTTAGGAACAAGAGTTTCTGTTTTTGTAGGAACCGATTTAGCTTTAATTGAAGGCGCGGCTGCCATAGGTGCAGATAGGATTGAGCTATACACAGAACCTTATGCGGCTAACTATTTCAAGAACAAGGCAGAAGCTATCGCTCCATTTAAACTTGCTTCTGAAAGGGCTTATGAATTAGGTTTAGGCATAAATGCAGGTCACGATTTAGACCTTGATAATTTGGCATACCTGAAAAAAGAAATCACCCATTTGCAAGAAGTAAGTATAGGCCACGCACTAATAACCGATGCACTTACTTGGGGCTTGCAAAATACCATAGGTATGTACTTACGACAGTTACAATAATAGTAGTGGCATAACATTTGCCTTATTACTGTGTTTACCTTAAGTTGAACAATCACATAGAGACTTATTTACACAATGGCATTACAAGTTAACGACCTAGCCCCTGATTTTACTTCTAAAGATCAAAGCGGAGCTACCATTACCCTTTCTTCTTTCAGAGGTAAAAAGGTTGTCCTTTACTTTTATCCTAAAGACGATACCCCAGGCTGTACAAAGCAAGCTTGTAACCTTCGCGATAATAATACTGTATTACAAGATGCAGGTTATCAGGTAATTGGTGTAAGTATTGACGATGAAAAGGCGCATACTAAATTCATAAACAAATATGAATTGAACTTTCCTTTAGTTGCTGATACCGACAAAAGCATTGTTGAAGCCTATGGTGTTTGGGTTGAAAAGAGTATGTACGGTAAAAAATACTTCGGTACTGCCAGAGTTACTTTCGTTATTAATGAAGAAGGTGTTATTACCAAAATCATTGATAAAGTGAAAGTTGATGATCACACGGCTCAAATATTGGCATAGTGCAATTGGAGTTTAATCTTGTTTTGTTTAGTTTTTAGATAGTATTTATTAAACAAAACGGCGTTACTATTCGTATTATCTAAACGCTAATCCTTTTCATAATGAAAGTATCCGTTTTCAGGAAAGAACATTTTAATGCAGCCCACCGATTAAATAATCCTGCTTGGGATGCTGAAACTAACGCCAAAATTTTTGGTAAATGTAATAACCCGAATTACCACGGACACAATTATGAATTGATTGTTGAAGTAGCAGGCGAGGTTGATCCTAATACTGGCTATGTGATGGACTTAAAGATTCTGAGCGACCTTATTAAGACGGAAGTTCTTGATCCCTTTGATCATAAAAACCTGAATTTAGATACCACCGAATTTGCAGAACTCATTCCCAGTGCAGAAAATATTTGTATTGTGATTTATAATAAACTCAGAACTCATCTCAACCCGCTAAACGATCTACGGATTACCCTGTATGAAACAGAACGGAACTATGTCCAATATCCAGTCAAATAACTTGATGGTTGAATTACCTCATATCGATATAGATGAAGTAGGCGACGCGCACCACAGTACTTCAGCGGATACCCCAATGCGTCCTGATGCCTTTGAACTTTCAGACGATGCTAAGATTACATTGATTGAAGACCATTTCAGAGAAATCATGAACGTACTTGGCTTAGACTTGACCGATGATAGTTTGTCAGGTACTCCAAGAAGAGTGGCAAAAATGTACGTCAAAGAAATATTTAGTGGTCTTAATCCTGCTCTAAAGCCTAAAGTTGCCTTGTTTGATAACAAGTACAAATACGGCGAGATGTTGGTAGAAAAGAATATCCAATTCTTCAGCAACTGCGAGCATCACTTTGTGCCAATCTATGGTATGGCTCACGTAGCCTATATCAGCAGCGGTAAAGTGATTGGCTTAAGTAAGATAAACCGTATAGTACAATATTTTGCTAAGCGTCCTCAAGTGCAAGAGCGTTTAACCGTTCAAATTGCCGAAGAGCTTAAAGTAATGTTAGATACCCAAGATATTGCAGTAGTAATTGATGCCAAGCACATGTGCGTAAGTACCCGCGGCGTTCAGGATACAACAAGCAGTACCATTACAGCACACTACAGCGGTAAGTTTTCTGATGAAAAGACCAAGAATGAGTTTTTGGCACATATCTATCAGCAAACCAGCCACTAAGAATTATATACCAGCCCAATGAACAACAAAAATATATTAGTAGTAGGTGCAAGTAGTGGTATTGGTTTGGCATTAGCCAAGCAATTACAAGCGAAAGGAGCCAATGTATTTACTGCTAGCAGAAACCATTCAGAGGCTTTAAAGGCTACAGGTTTGCCATTTCTATCTTTAGATGTAACTTCAGATATTTCGGCATTAGAAGGCTTTTTACCTGAGACCTTGCACGGATTGGTATATGCGCCTGGTACTATTAATCTAAAACCTATTACCCGTTTAACGGAAGCCGAATTTACTAACGACTTTCAAGTAAACGTAGTTGGTGCTGTTAAGGTGATTCAGGTAAGCTTAAAGAAATTAAAGGCTTCTGGTTCTAGTTCTGTGGTAATGTATAGTACTGTTGCAGCGGCTGTGGGTATGCCATTTCACGCTTCGGTAGCCGCTTCAAAAGCAGCTATTGAAGGTTTAGCACGTAGCTTGGCCAGTGAATTAGCATCAAGCAAAATTAGGTTTAACGTAGTTGCACCTAGCTTAACAGATACCCCATTAGCTGGAACTTTACTAAGTACACCAGAAAAAAGAGAGGCAAGCGATAAGCGTCACCCGCTTGGTAGAGTAGGAACTCCGGAGGAGTTGGCATCTATTTCAGCATTCTTGTTGTCAGACGAAAGTGGCTGGATATCAGGTCAAACCATTGGGGTTGATGGCGGTATGAGCAAGTTAAGATAAAATTTTAAGCTGATTATAGGTAGTATTGCAGGAGAATTAAGTACACCAACACCCTGAAAGTACTACCTATGTTCAACTTCCATAGCTTGGCGGAAAACTTTTTGCACCCGCCTGTTTTATTTTTTTTCCTTGGTGTTTTTGCAATGGCAGTAAAATCTGACCTTGAAATCCCCCCTGCTATTTCTCGCTTTTTAACTTTATACCTATTACTGCATATTGGTTTTACGGGCGGCGTAAAGCTATTCGCTAATGGTATAGACAGTAGTGTAATCCTGATTTTGGCGATATGTATGATAGCATCCTTTGTGATGCCATTTTTATCTTATCAAGTTTTATCAAGAAAACTAGATAATGTAAATGCAGGTGCTTTAGCAGCCACGTATGGTAGTATTAGTGCAGTAACTTTTGCGACGGCTGCCACTTTTTTAGAAGGGCAAAAAGTAGCTTTCGGAGGTTATATGGTAGCAGCAATGGCACTAATGGAATCGCCCGCTATTATTTCAGGTTTGTATTTAATTGCTAAAAACGCCCACAAGGGTGCTGATTTTAAACCATCGGAACCCAAGCTAAAATCTGAAATGGGCAAGATTCTGCACGAATCGTTTACAAATGGTTCAGTTTTGTTATTGCTTGGTTCGCTTGCCATAGGTTTTACAACAGGTTTGGAAGGTGCCGAAGAGATGAAACCCTTTGTAACTGATATTTATAAAGGCTTTTTGAGTTTGTATATGTTGGATATGGGTATTACCGCTGGTAAACGTATAGGAGAATTACGCAAACAGGGTGCTTTCCTTATTGCTTTTGGAATACTATACCCTATAGTGGCAGGATCATTAGGGATATTAATAGCAGTAACCTTGGGCCTTAGCCTTGGCGATGCATTATTGTTCACCATTCTATTTGCCTCGGCTTCCTATATAGCTGTACCTGCAGCTATGCGATTGGCAGCACCTACTGCCAATATGAGTATTCTTTTGCCAATGGCTTTAGGGGTTACTTTTACCTTTAATATAGCCCTAGGTATACCTATCTATTACTTTTTGCTGAATGCCTTGTTATAGATTTTTGCATAATAATTCGCCTATTTCACTTGTAAATACCGCATAATAGCGGTATTCCTTTAGTTTTGCAGCACCATTATTACGCCACCTCCAATTATGAATTTCGATAGACTTAATTATACAAACGAAACCCTAAAACAACTTTACTACGAGCTAGTACTCCCTCGAATGATTGAGGAAAAAATGCTCATTTTGCTTCGCCAAGGCAAGGTAAGTAAGTGGTTTAGCGGAATAGGACAAGAAGCTATAAGTGTTGGGATTGCCCAAGCTTTAGAATCTGACGAATATATAATGCCTCTGCATAGAAATTTGGGCATTTTCACAGGCAGAAAATTACCTTTACCTCAGTTATTTGCACAGTTACAAGGCAAGAAAAGTGGTTTCAGTAAGGGTAGAGAGCGTAGCTTCCACTTCGGTACCAACCCGCACCACGTAGTAGGGATGATATCTCACCTTGGTCCGCAAATGGCAGTAGCCAACGGGGTAGCTCTAGCCAATAAAATAGGTAATGAACCAAAAGTAGCCGTAGCCTTTACAGGCGATGGTGGCAGTAGCGAAGGCGATTTCCACGAAGCTTTAAACGTGGCTGCTGTTTGGGAGCTACCAGTAATTTTTGTGGTTGAAAACAATGGCTATGGGCTGAGTACACCATCAAACGAGCAGTTCCGCTTTAAGCAGTTTATTGATAAAGGAATAGGCTATGGAATGGAGGCCATTCAGGTAGATGGTAATAATATACTTGAAGTATATGATACTGTAAATAGAATTGCAGCCGACCTCCGTCATAACCCAAGACCAGTACTTTTGGAGTGTCTTACTTTCCGTATGCGCGGGCACGAAGAAGCCAGCGGTACCAAATACGTTCCGAAGGAACTATTTGAAATGTGGGAGAAGAAAGACCCTGTAATGAACTATGAGAACTATTTGCTATCAAATGGCATCCTTGAAAATGCTGAAGTGCTCCAAATAAGGGCAGGTATTAAAAAGCAAATAGATGAAGCTATTGAAATAGCCTTCCCAGAGCCTGAACCAACAGCAAATACCGCTGAGGAACTTGCTGATGTTTATGCACCGTACAACCAAGTAGTGACTTCTCCTAGTGTTGAAACCACTGAAAAGCGTTTGGTAGATGCTATTTCTGATGGCTTAAAGCAATCAATGGAACGATTCGACAACTTGGTATTGATGGGTCAAGATATAGCAGAATACGGCGGTGTTTTTAAAGTTACTGAAGGTTTTGTTGAAAAGTTTGGCAAAGCAAGAGTGCGCAATACTCCACTTTGTGAAAGTGCCATTATTGGTGCTGGGCTAGGCCTAAGCATTAAAGGCTATAAAGCTATGGTAGAAATGCAGTTTGCCGATTTCGTAACCGTTGGCTTTAACCAAATAGTTAACAACCTAGCCAAAATACACTATCGTTGGGGACAAAATGCCGATGTAGTGGTTCGTATGCCTACAGGTGCAGGTGTGGGTGCAGGTCCTTTCCACAGCCAAAGTAATGAGGCTTGGTTTGTGCATACCCCAGGCTTAAAAGTAGTTTACCCAAGTAACCCAGCCGATGCAAAAGGCTTGCTTTGCGCCGCTTTGGAAGACCCAAACCCTTATATGTTCTTTGAACATAAAGCTATGTACCGCAGTCAAATAGGTCAGGTACCTAATAACTGGTACACGATTGAAATAGGCAGAGCTAATATAGTTCGTGAAGGTTCAGATGCTACCATTATCACTTATGGAATGGGTGTACATTGGGCAAAAGCTTTGGCAGAAAAAATGGCTAACGATTACGATATTGAAGTAATTGACTTACGCACTCTATTACCTTGGGATAAGGAAACTGTAGCTGCCTCAGTTAACAAATGCGGTAAAGTAATGGTGATGCACGAAGATTGTCTTACGGGTGGTATTGGTGGTGAAATTGCCGCTTGGATTGGAGAACATTGCTTCTCTAGTTTAGATGCCCCAGTAATGCGTGAAGCATCGTTAGATACTCCTGTGCCATTTGCACTTACTTTAGAAGCAAATTTCTTACCTACCGCACGATTAGAGGCAACAATGAAAAAGTTGCTTTTATACTAGAAAAAATTGTATTATTTCAAGAATAGCCACTTATTTAAGTGGCTATTTTGCTTTTATCTGAATTTTACACGAACTTCCTTAAACATAACTATTTAGAAGTAGTTCTACTATCTTGATTCAGGAGTATAGGATTGTTTTAAGGATTAATGACAAACCAAGAATACGATATCTTATACAACAGAAAGCTGCTTACGCTATTGGCGGTAGCTTTTGGTTTTGGTTTAGGTGTGCTCCCTTTATTTGGGTTTTCTGTTTATGCAGAAAAACTAGACGGGATGTTATTTTCGCTTGGCGAAGCTATGGCCTATGCGATTGCCTTAACAGGCTTGTTTTCTTTTCTAACGCTACAAGCAAAAAGTAGGTTAAAATTCAGTGGTTTAATAGGGTTAATATTGTTAAAGGCTAGTTTGTTATACTTGCTATTTTACCACTTGCATATACCATTAAAAAGTGAATTCACTAATCCGGATCAACTCTACGGAAGCGCTTCCTCTTTATTGGTTTACTTTCATGGATTTGGATTTTTTTTAGCAATAAACCTTGTTTTGTTGTTCCTAATAATAGAAACACTTTATCCTTCTTTAAAGCAACCTTTGGAGGTTATTCCTTTTGCAGGATTTGTGTATTTCTTGATGCAATTTATTAGCATTCTGCTTATAGGGTGCTTAGAAGGCAATGTTCTTCTGATAGATGCTAATGCACTAATAGGCTTGCTTGGATTAGGAATGCTGGTTGGAAATATTGTACTATTCCGAGAGAACAGTAGTTTAATGTATTTCTTTCCAGGTAAATCAGAATCGGGTTTTATGTTCAGATTTGCTTTGGTATTTACAGTTTGTATTCCTGTATTGCTTATTAATTTATTTTTCAAAACTTACCATGGAATTAGTAATTCTAACGAATTACTAGGAAGTCAGGTACTTATATTGGCTTATGTATTAGTTGTTGTAAATGGGGTTTTTCGTTTTTCAAATAAGGTTAAAAAGTACCAGTTAGAACAGCTTTATAACAAGCGATTGCTTATTGAAAAAAACATAGAAATTACCAGAGTTAACCAAGAGCTTGATAGTGCTAACCAAGTTTTGGCCTATTACAATGCAGAAATACAGCGAAATTATACCCAACTAAAAACATCGTCTGAAATTCAGCAAGAGCAGCAAATAAGAATAGAACAGCTGCTTTCTAAATCTTTAGCTGAAAGCGAAAATAAGTATAAGCGGATATTTGATAGCCACCCATTACCTGTAGTGCTTTTCAGTACTGCCGATTCTAGAGTGTTAAATGCTAATCAAGCTGCCCAAATTTTGTATGGGTATGATTTAGAGGATTTTAAAAGACTTTCTTATCCTAATCTTCTAGCTAATCCTGAAAACTGGGAGCCTAATACGTTTACCCAATTATTAAATGAGGGCTCTAATAAGGCACTAACTGTAAAGCATCAAGATTACCAAGGTAATTTATTAGTAGTTGAAACTGTAGGTTACCAAATAGATTATGAAGGTGAGCAAGCCTATATGGCAGTCTTTATTGATGTAACAGAGAAGTATATAATCGATTACCGTTTCAAATCGTTAAGCGATAGCCTGCAAGTTGTATTCTTTGAAATTGATAAGGAGTATAACTATGTGTATATGAATAAGTTCTGTGAACAATTGGTTCAACGCAGTGCATCTGAACTTATTGGTACTAATTTGTTAGATTTCTTGCCTTCTTATAAAGATAGTGAGTTTTTAAGGATGGTTGATTTAACTATAGCCACGAATAAACCTCAATCATTTTTGATGGATGTAATTGGACCTATCATTGAAAACGTGTACTACGATGTTTATTTTTATCCAACTTTAGAAGGGGTTGCAGTTTTAAGTAGAGAAGTAACCAAAGAAAAGGAAATTCAACTAGCATTTGAAAGGCAACAAGAATTGCTTAATGCTATTGTAACTACTATACCATCACTGGTTTATATTCAAAATATTCAAACAGAGCTTTTTGATTTTGCAAACGATGGTTTAGCGGTGCTAATTGGCGATCTTAAATGTGGAAGGCCAACTAAGTTGAACGACATAAGGCAATTAGTGCATCCTGCCGATTTGTATTTGTTTGAAGAAGTATTGGCAAAGCCTGTTGAAATACTTAAGAAACAGCCCACTATTAATGTTGAATATAGAATTAAGAATATTGAAGGGCATTATGTATACGTAAACCATAGACTTGTTCCTTTTGAATTTGACGAAAGCGGAACGCTTATTAAGGTTTTATCGGTACTTAACTCAGTGCAAGATTACAAACAGATTCAGGCTGAACTTACCCTTGCAAAGTCTAGGGCAGAAGACGCTAGCATTGCTAAAAGTAATTTCCTTGCCAATATGAGTCATGAACTCAGAAATCCATTACATGCACTTTCAGGCATTACCCAAATTTTGGATAGAGACTATGCCCACGAACCAAAGCTGGCATTGTATGTAGATTTGATGAAGCAGAGTACCACCAGATTGTTAGATACAATTGGCGATATACTCGATTTGTCGAAAATTGAGCAGAATAAAATAACCATCCAAAAAACAAATTTTAACCTAGTTCATCTTATCCATAAGGCAGTTCAGTTTTATAAGCCTATGGTGAACAGGAAAGGTTTGAATATTACATTCTCTACTGAATTTCAGGAGCTTATAGTAAACTTAGATCCTATCCTTATTGATAGAATTTTAGGTAACCTAATTAGTAATGCGGTAAAGTTTACTTTCACTGGTGGTATAAGCATACTATTAGAAGAATACCAGGAACCAACAACTTCAAAAGTAGTGCTAACTATAGCCGATACAGGCATTGGGATGAGCCCTTCATTTTTAGAAAACAGTATTTTTCAATCGTTTGAACAAGAATCAGGCGGAATTTCTAAAGTTTACCAAGGCACTGGCTTAGGGTTACACCTAGTAAAAAAATATATAGACGAGCAAAACGGCTCTATATGGGTTGAAAGCCAAAAGAACATAGGCTCAACTTTCTTTATTATGTTCAAACAGCCACTTCGAGAAAAACAAACCAAGAACCATAATGAAACCAAGAATATTACTAATTGAGGATGATAGAGTAAACGCCATTGTATTTCAGCATTACTTCCAACAAGAATTTGATATTGTGCATTTGCTCACAGGGTATGATTTGTTCGATGAATTAGCGAAATTTCCGACCGATATTGTGATCTTAGATATTAACCTAGGTAAAGACGATATTAACGGAATTAAACTTGTAACCGCCATTAGGGAACACCCTATTTATAATGAACTTATTGTTTTCGCACTCACAGGCTATGCCACCCACGGCGATGAAGCCTTATTTATTACCAAAGGCTTTAACAAGTACATTGCAAAACCTGTTGACTTTGAATTTGTTAGGCATATTATTTGGGAGGCTATCAATACTAAGCATACTGGTAATTCTATTAGCAAATAGTAAAAGCATTGCACAAAATTCCGAAGGTGCTGAAAACTTAATCAATAACCCAAGCCTACTTCAAGAACTAAAAGGAAAGCGATTAGGCTTGGTTTGCAACCAAACTACCATTGTGGGCAATAGGTATTTGGTTGATGTTTTACAGGAAAAGGGGCTAAATCTGGTTTTGTTATTTACACCTGAACACGGATTTAGAGGCACTGCCGATGCAGGTGAAAACTTAGAAAGTTATACCGATCCTATTTCTAGAATACGAGTGGTTTCCTTATACGGAAAACAAAAGGGCCCTACGGAATCGCAAATGGATAGCCTTGATGTGCTCATATATGATTTAGAAGATGTAGGCTGTCGTTTCTACACTTACATTAGTACGCTAGAGTACTGCCTCAATGCGGCAGGAAAGGCAAAAAAGTCTTTTTGGGTATTAGATAGACTTGGATATAACAAGACCTTTGTTGCAGGTCCTGTGCTAGAAGAAAGGTATAAAACTTTTGTGGGGATGCAGCCAATCCCAGTTTTGTATGGGATGACTCCAGGCGAATATGCCCAAATGCTCATAGGAGAAAACTGGCTAAAAACCCCTCCAACCAATTTTAAGGTAGTTGAAGGAACCTATCCTAAGGGACTAAAAAAGAAGTTTGATGCTAATAATGTGGCACCTAGCCCAAACTTAAAAACCAATCAGGCAATTGCCTTGTATCCTAGTTTGTGTCTGTTTGAGGGAACGCCAGTCAGCGTGGGTAGGGGAACGGCTAGCCCATTCGAAGTATTAGGTTGCCCAATTCCAACAATGGGTTTTTACACATTTACACCAATGCCAACTACAGGGGCTAAGGATCCGATGTATAAAAACCAGCTTTGTTATGGGATAGATTTAAGTAAGGAAAAGCAAGAGGGGTTTACGCTCAAATATCTTGCTCAAATGTATAGGTTATATCCAGATAAGGGTAGGTTTTTCCGGTCCTTCTTGGATAGACTTGCTGGAACAGCTACCATAAGAGAGCAAATTTTGGTAGGAAAATCGTACCAAGAAATTGAGAAAAGTTGGGAGCCAGCTTTATTACAGTTCAAATCAATCAGAAAGAAATACTTACTCTACTATAAAAATGAACGCTAAGGTTATACAAGTTTTTGCAGGCATTGCAGGATTAATTGGAGTTGCATTAGGTGCTTTTGGAGCCCACGCATTAGAAATAATGCTCACTAAATCAGGCAGGACAGATACTTGGGATACTGCTACCCTTTATTTATTTGTGCACGTTTTGGCATTGCTATTTATTGTCCAACAGAAACAACGTGGCGATAGTAATAGCAGGTTAAGCTGGAGTGCAGGCCTCATTATGGTAGGGATTGTGGTGTTCTGTGGTGCACTTTATACCATTTGCCTAACAGGTATTACCAAATTAGGAATGGTAGCGCCAATTGGCGGTTTATCGTTTATGATTGGGTGGTTACTTTTAGCCTTAGCAGTGTTCAAATCAAAGTACGATTTGCCTTATTAAGGATTCTAAATGAATTAGCTATTGCATATAGTCACCAAAAAAGCCCGCGAAGCGGGCTTTTTTGGTGACTATATCTAAAATACAATTAGTTCTTAGGAGCTAATATATTGCTATTGATAGTTAGGTATTCGGTAGCATTGCTTGCGTTACTAGTTACAGTAATCACTTTGTTTTGCTTACCCATTTTACCAGCACTATTGAACGATACTTCAATTACAGCGGTTTTGCCAGGCATAATTGGCTCTTTTGGCCACTTTGGTGCAGTACAACCACAAGTTACCTGAACATTAGTAAGGATAAGCGGAGCCTTACCTGTATTCTTAAACTTGAATGAGTGAGAAACTACATCGCCTTGGTTAATATCGCCGAAATCGTGGATATTTTTATCAAAGGTTAAGGTAGCCTTGTTTTCATCAGCTTGTGCAGGAGTTGCCGCTTGCTTGCCTTTATCGGCCTGAGCTTGTGCAGTGCCAACTATTCCGAAGAAAACAACTGCAAGGGCTATGATTAATTTGTTCATTACGTTATTGTTTTATGTTGATGGGTTAAAGTTATTACTTTTAATAATGCCTGCCAACCTTAAATGATTAAGCGGTGGCTTATACTTTTTGAGCTGGGTTTCCGAATACTTTAGTGTTGGCAGCTACTGGGGCAACTACTACACTTCCTGCACCAATACTGGCATTTTCGCCAATCGTAATTCCGTTTATAATTACAGCTCCCGTGCCAATAAAAGCACCATCGGCTATGGTAACATCGGCACCTATTCTTGCGCCAGGACCAATAGTAACAAAGTTGCCAATTTTGGCTGTGGCATCTACTACTGCTCCAGCATAGATATAATTATGGTGACCCATTTTTACACCTGTGCCAATTACTGCACCTAAATCAACCAAGTTTCCGTGTCCTAAGGTGATGTCTTGGGCAAGTATAGCAAGTTTATGAATGGCGTTAGTTGGCACGCTTTCACGCTCATTTTTAAGCATTTCCACAACGTGCTTACGCTCTACTAAAGAAGATAAGGCCACAAAAGCTTCGGTTTTCTTGCCAATAAGGCGGGTATAGCCTTCATCGTCCAAGAAGCTATAGATAGGAGTATCGTGAATTTCCGTGCCGTGTAAAGCGTCGTTATCGTCTAAGAAGCCATAAACAACAACATCGTTACTTTTAAATATTTCTAAGGCAATGTGCCCAATAAGACCAGCCCCAAAAATTAATACTGGATTTTCCATAGTTGTGAGTTTTTAATAGGATGCAAATTTAAAGATAAAGGGATGGAGTAAGCACCCCATCCCTTTAAAATATTGTGGTAATAAGAATTACTTAACGGTTTTGCCAGTAGCAGGAACTGCGGCAGCATTTGCTTTCTTAGCTTGCTTAACTGGAGTTTGCACAGCCTTTACTTTTTCCTTTACAGGAGCAGGTGGCATCGGAGGTGCAGTTACTGGAGTTGGAACTACTTCAGCAGGTTTAGGAGCTTCTACAACATCACGAACTAATGTCATTTCATCTACCAAGTGTTTTGCACCTGCATACTTATCTATAATAAATAGGGTGTACCTAATATCCAGAGATATGGTACGCTGTAAACTTGGCTCGAAGGCGATATCGCCGCTCATTGCTTCCCAGTTACCATCGAATGCGGTACCAATAAGCTCACCTTTACCATTGATAACTGCTGAACCTGAGTTACCACCAGTAATATCAGTATTAGATAGGAAAGCTACTGGAATAGTACCATCTACCGCATACTGACCGTAATCCTTAGCTTTGTAAAGGGCTTTCAACTTCGCAGGTACTTCAAACTCTGGATTTGAAGGATCCTCTTTTTCCATAATACCATCAATAGTAGTATAGAAGTTATAAGTTACAGCATCTTTAGGAGTGTACTTTAGAATGTTACCATAAGTAACGCGCATAGTGCTGTTGGCATTTGGATAGAAGTTTTGGTTTTTCTTCATTTCCATTAGCCCAGCAGTAAATAGGCGGTTGCCTTTATCTAAGTCTTCAGTAAAGCTGCTTAGCATTGGAGCAATACCATTTCTGTAGGTGCTATAAATCTCTTTCGAGAAAGAATAAGCAGGGTCGTTCTGAAGGGTTTTTAAACTTGGCTTATCCAAGAAAGCCTTTAACTTATCTTTAGTGGCAAGGAAAGACTTCTGATATACCATAGCTGCGTGCTTAGCATAATCGCCTTTGAACTTTTTGGTGATGATGTCAAATGCCGCTGCAGGAAGTTGGTCGGCAGGAACATACTCAGCAAACAACTTATTGGTTGTAGCATACATTTCTTGCTCTAAGGCTGGGTTATATTCATCGTAAAGTTCACCATCTACTTCTTTTCTTAGTTTAGCGATGGCTTCTTTCATTTCAGCATCATCGGCCTTTACTCCTTTTTTCAGAAGTTCTTCAATTTCCATTAGCTCTAAAGCAATGTTATTGATTTCTGCACCTCTAATAGCTTCGCCATAGGCAACTTCGAAAGCACGGTACTTATACCACTTTTGGTAGCTAGCATCCATAAGTTTAATAGCTTCGCCATACTTAGCAGTTCTTGTAGCATCGGCACTTACCCAAGTTTGAAATTCTCTTTCGGTATCTGCCTTGCGTTCTGCAACCTTCAAACGCTTTAAACCAGCAGTTTGACCTATGAAATACTTCCAATAGTTACTTACTTGTGCATACTTAGAAGCATAAAGAATTTTAGTAGCCTTATCGGTAGCACCAAAGTTTTCGATGATATCTAGTTTCGCTCTGCGGATTTTTACACGCATTGGGTTCACTAAATCAACAGACATTTTTACCCCGAACGAAGATAGGTATCTATCAGTACGTCCTGGCCAACCCATAATCATGGCAAAATCACCTTCTTTATAACCACTAACCGATACAGGCAAGTGCTTACGAGGAGTAAATGGAACGTTATCAGCACTGTAATCTGCAGGCTTACCATCTTTGCCCGCATAAATACGGAACATAGAAAAATCGCCAGTGTGGCGTGGCCACATCCAGTTATCGGTTTCGCCACCAAATTTACCTACCGATGATGGAGGTGCACCAACTAAGCGAACATCTCTGAATGTTTCATATACTAGTAGGTAGAATTCATTACCATTAAAGAAGCTCTTTACTTGAGCATTATAATGTGTGCCAGCTTCAGCTTCTTTCTTTACAGTAGCCATTGCCTTTTGAATAGCAGCATTACGCTCCTTTTCACCAAGGTTTGGACCTACTGTAGCAAGCACCTTAGCAGTTACGTCTTCCATGCGAACTAGAAAAGAAGCGGTAAGTCCCTTGTTTGGAAGTTCTTCTTTTTTGTTCATAGCCCAAAAGCCATTAGAAAGGTAATCGTTAGTTACTGTGCTGTGATTCTGGATAGCATCGTAACCACAGTGGTGGTTGGTTAAAATTAAGCCTTGGCCACTTATCATTTCGCCAGAGCAAAAGCCACCAAACCAAACTACCGCATCTTTTAAACTGGTATTGTTGATATTGTAAATTTCATCGGCTGTAAGTTTTAAGCCGTGCTTTTGCATATCGGCTTCATTCATTCTTTTCAAATGAATAGGCAACCACATACCCTCGTCAGCCTTGGCTTGGAAGGTGATTATGGTGAGAAGTACTACAAAAAGTAGCGAAGTAATTTTTCGGGTCATATTAAGGTGGAAGGTGATGAATTTGTATCCGTAAACAAGATCTTGATTGCAAAGTAAGCACAAAATCCACTAACTTTCCTTTACATAAATACACAAATAGTGTTAATTTCTGTTTAAACGGCGTTGATAATTTCCGAGCCAGAGTTAAAAATTAACTGAACCTTAACTTACAAAAACATTGTCTTTTGTAAGATTTAGCTTGTTTTGTGAAAATTTTACCAACTTTGCGGTGGTATTCAATATTTCATAATTTGCACAAAATTGTGATTGGCATACTAATTGGTACCCGAATCTAACGTATATTGCGCTTATTAAAGTTAACTTCAATTAATTATTGAGCCCCTAAATTTGCTCAAATGAAACATCGATACTCTATTAAATTACTAGCCGCTTTCCTTTTTATTTTGGCTGCTAACACCACTTTCGGACAGTCTGTACAATTACGTGCAAACCAGACCTTAGTTGATGGTAACACTAAATTAAGAATTGAATTCTCTATAAGGAATGCGAGCGGTTCTCCGCTTTCTTTAGGTAATTCCGATATTCTATTTAGTTTAAATGATGGAGCCCTAAATACTCGAGCATTTGTTAAAGACGCATCTGCCGATGGTATTTGGGACGATAATACAAACCCTCGTTTTTATGAGGACATTAGGTTCCCTTACATTCAATCTAACAATCAGTTTTTCCTTTCCACAAGAAGAACTATTAACGATACAACCGCAGCCGTTGCAACTGTTGCAAATGGACAAACTGCTGTATTAGCAGCTATTGTTATTCCAATTACCGATTGCCAAGGCTTTAGTAATTTGACTTTTAATGCTGTTAATAGTACAATTAGAAATTTTAGAGGCGAGGTACTAACCGCTGGCTACACCAATGGAACTATTGGTTTAGCTGCTCCTGCGCCAAACGTTGTTTTTAATCAAGAGCCAGGCTCTTTACCACTTGAGCCTTTCAGATATTGTGCCGATCAAACAGTTGCATTAACGGCTGTAGGTGCTGGCGTTCAGCAATATCGTTTTTATAAAATCCCCGCAGGTGGTGGAATTAATGATACTGTTAATTTAGGTCCTTGGCAAAATTCGGGTAGCTTCCCTCTTAACTTAGCCTCTAGAAACATTCAGACTGGCGATAGCGTTATAGTTTTCGTAAGAACAGCTACTTGTACGTATAAAATAGCAAGAGGTGCCTATTTTGAAATTGATAGACCATATACTGAGGCTCCTACACCTACAGATCCTTCTACAGCTAATAACATTATCTGTGTAAACAGTACCAATGGTACTTTTTCAATTAACCCTATACCAGGTGCGGTAGCTTATCAGTGGTCAGTAAATAGACCTCAGGCTGGTAATTTTGTGGGTACGCCTACCGGTACTACTGCTCAATTTGATTGGAATAATACCTATGTTGGTCCTGTAAGAATAAGAGTAAGAGCTATAAATACCTGCGGTCTTGGTAGAGGTGCAGAATTTGAGTTTTTTACCCGTATAGATGGTGGTCGTCCTGCAACACCTGCTTTACCAGATGCAGCTTCCCCAATTGCTGAGCCAGTTTGTATAAACGCGCAAATTATTACTCAATTTACTGTACCAGCTGGTAGGTTTGCTTATGATTATGTTTGGGGTGTAACTCCATCTAATGCTATTAATAGTTTTAGTGTTAATACGTCGTCAGATACTAACACAAGCACTAGATCTATCACTATCAATTGGAATAGAAACTTTAGAGGATCTAGCGTACGTATTGCCGTAGCAGCTGAAAATTCGTGCGGCAGATCAGATTCTTCTATTCTTACTTTGCAAGTGCAACCGTTACCTAACAAACCTACACGTATAGTTAGCAATATTTCTAATAATACACTTTGTGAAGGAGATACCAATGAAGTAACCTTTACAATGGTTGTTGCCCCAGGTGCAACTCCTATTGCTACAACCAATGGTTACAGATGGGCTTTCCGAGTTTCACCGAATGCTTTGAACCAACTTTATCCAGGTAATCCAAATACAGTGCTTGCCCGTTCGGTGAATCCAGTTTTCTCAACCGATGGACCTACTATTACAGTAAAAGCCAATAAAGATTTCTTCGGTTATTATCAAGTTATTGGTGCCGTAGCAGGTGTTAACTGTGAAGGTGAAGATTTTCTTTCTGAATCTTATGGTTTAGATGGTGGCTTTGAAACACCAAGATCTTCAGCGTTGAGCGATACTGTTTCTTTAGATTTCTTTATGAGCCCTAAGCCAAGAAGAGATTTTGTAGAAGCACCAACAGGCGCAAGAGCAATATGTAGATCTGCTGGTTCAGATACTGCACGATTTACCTATACACCATCTAGGTATAACCCTCGTTATACTTGGAGTGTGCTTCAGGTTCCAGATGGTCCAGATCCAAGCTTATTGGGTAACTTCCTAGCTACAGATACTAGTTTGACCTCAAACTTGGTGATAAGCCCTACAGCACCAAATGGAGATTATTTTATCCGTGTTACTACTTCAAATGCTTGCGGCGCTGGCGATACTTCTAGCTTATTAAGAATTAGATTGAGTACAGCCCCTGCAACTAAGATTGATAGTATTTTTGTTTTCTACGCTAATACCAATATAACTACCGACTCTGCTCAAAGAGGTGGTGGTGATAGAAGATTCTGTAAAAACAACAACGAAACCACTCAGCTCTTTGCATTGGTTAAGTATGATAATAACGTATTTGATACAGTTGCCTCGTCTAGCCCAACTGCCTTGTTTTACAGATGGGAAGTACGCAATGGCTCAGGATCGATTATTCCTGGTGTTATTGTAAGAGGAGTAAATTCAGGCGATTTAGGTAATGGCATAGGGAAATTGGGTACCACAACAGGTGGAAGAATAGCAACTAATCCTTATCCTTCAGTATTTAAAAGAACTGCTGAAAGGTTAACAGTAAGAGGTGCTCAATTTAGAGACGATTCTTCTGTAGTGCATATAACGTTGCCAACTGGTTATACTGGTCCATTTACTATTGTTTCACTACCAGTTAATGGTTGTAATGTGAATAGCTTAACGCTACAACGAGATAGTTCAATCACGTTCAGAGGTGGCTTATTTGTTCGTCCTCAGGTTTATGTAGGTAGAAGTACTGATGCTGCAAGCAGAGTTCCATTAGGCACTGCTTATAGATTAGGTGGCGGACCAGCAGTAAATGCACCACTTACACCAACCGCAACTGTTTTTAATGGTTCTTTAAGATCTTCAGATTTTACTTGGATTCTAAATACTCCAACAGTTGGTACTTTAGATATATCTGATTCTATAAACCCTGTATTTACTTCTTCTTCTGCTGGTTCTCAGTCGGTTTCACTAAAGGTAGTTGATTCACTAGGTTGCGGAAGTTTAGCAGGTACTAACGTATCAATAGCTTCTTTCGATTCTTACAACGTGAGTTTAAAAGCTCTATTAGAAGGACCGTATAACGCAGCTACACAATTGATGCACGATTCGCTTTACAATACCTTAGATCCAGCAAATGGAAATGAAAGAGCTGTAGCATTACGTTTTGAAAGAAGAAATTTAGCAACTGCTGTATTAGCAACTCAACCTACATTAACACCAGGAACAAGATTCCCATCTTCTCCTAGTAATCAGATTGTAGATTTTGTTAAAATTGAACTCTACAGAGAAGGAAACACAAATCCGGCTGTTGCGGCAAATATTGTTGCTGAGGGCTATGCATTCCTTAAGCAAGACGGTACTATTGTTGATGCTTATACTGGAACATTACCATACGCAAACCTTGCAAAGGTTCGTCCTGCTGATGTTATTGCCCCTACAGATGCATTCATGGTAAGAGTAAAACATAGAAACCACCTTCAAATTTTCTCAAATGCAACAAATAAGGTTATTCCACAAGTTAACCTAGCCCCTGGAAATACTCTTGCAACAGGATTTGTTGATCTTACAGTGCCGGGTAACGTTTATCAGGAAGTTAGAGGTGTGAATGGTTCTAACATAAATATTGTTGGAGGTAAAGCACTGGCTATTGCTGGAAATGTTGAAAGCGGTTTATCAGCTGCTAATAGTCGCTTCTCGTTGAACGAGATTAACTCTCACGATATTAAACAAGTAGGCGATGCAATGTTCAGGGCAGTTCCACCTAATCAAAATAGATATTTCTTACTAGCAGATATCAATTTGTCTGGCAGTGTAACAGCTACCGATTATTTGATTACGTTACGCAATTCTTCTCAATTGCTTTTCACAACCAATCCGTAATCAGCTACAACCTTAATTTGTTAAAGAAATTGATATGTTTCGTCTAAGAATAATATACTTACTTACGCTTTTCATTTGTGGGGCATCGGCATTTGGTCAAACCATAAATGCAAGAATTACACCAGTAATAAGTGTTAATAACGACTCTCTATACTTGGATATAGAAGTAACAAGGTCTGGAATGGCAACGTTTCCGTTAGGAAATTCAGACTTTGCTTTCCGAATTACAGACTCAAGAACAAGCGTTCCTGGGTTATCAAGCCCAATTGATTTAGCCGGAATTACAATAAAATCTCGTGGTCGTTGGGATGCTACAGCAGATACAAACTATCTTCCAATAGCATTTGATAAATCAGTTGATAACAGTACTTTTATTTTAAAAGTAAGAACAAAAACACCAAGATCGCTTGCAACATTGTCTAATTCAACAATTGTTCAGTCTAACTTTGGACCAACCTCTTTAGTTGCTAGGTTAGCGACTAAAATTGAAGCTGGTGCTTGTTTAGATAGTATAAAGCTTGAGTGGAACAGAAATATTTCAAATGCTGCACCAGTAGGTTACCTTAATGCCTATACATTTAATATTACCAATAGTACCTACGGAAATTCATTTATACCTGTATCTGGTAATAACTATATAAAACTACGTCCTACTATTGTTGCTCCTTTAGTTGGTGCGGCATCGTTGCCACAGGCGGTTTTATTTACTTGGTATTCAGTTCCTAACGTTCGCAGATATTTTGCAAGAATTGTGAAGAACAATGGTACTGAAACAACTTTTGTAAACATTGGCAATGGCAACGTTACTGAATATCGTGTTCAAACCAGACCTAGAGATACAGTTTGTTTCACTTTGTTTGCAAAATCGTCTTGTGGATTGGATTCAGTACAAAGTGGTGTGGCTTGTGGTACGGCTTTAGAATGTCCGATCTTAACTTTAGAATCTTCTAACGTTACCTTAAATAAGAATACGCCATATTGCCCAACAGAATTAGTAACTATTACTATTGATACGGCAGGTAAAAACTTAACCAGACCAGCACGTTTTTCTTTTGACAATGGCTTAACCTTTACAGGTAGCAATACATTTTCGTTCAGAGGAACAAGAGATACTACTTTAAGAGTGACCTATCAGGATGGAGATTTTTGCCCTGCAAATACTACTATCACAGTAAATGTGCCAATTTTAAGACTAACCCAAGCTAATACTTCTATTGCTATGAATCTGGTTGATTCTATTTGTAATAGTAGTAATGTAAGTTTAGCCTATACCCCAACTGGCGATAACTTAATTTATACTTGGACAACATCAGGCGCTGGTACTTTTGTAGATGCCGCTGGTGGTGTTTTACCTACTCCGGCAATAGGTACTCCAATTTTCTACCGTCCTGCTCCAGGTGAAACAGGTGTGATTAACTTCCGTGCCTTTAACGATTGCTTTGGCATTGGCGCAAATGACAATGTGAAGTTATTGGCTCAACCTGATGCTGCTGTATTGGCCGATCCAACTCAACTACAAGGTAATAGCTTCCCTACAAATTCGCCAATTCGTTTTTCTAGAACTACTCCAGTTGCGGGTGAGATTTACGATTACGTGTTTAGTGATAACTTAGGTAATGTTTTAGATACAAATGCTTCAACTATTACGCGTACTTTCTCTACTGGCGGTACTTACAGAATTACTTTAACTGTAACAAACGGCTCAGGATGTGTTGATACTGCTAGTCAAACCTTTAGAGTTGTTGAAAACTTTAATGTTTATCTGCCTAACGTTTTCTCTCCAGCAGCTACTAATCCTTTAGATCAGACCTTTAGAATTAACGGTACTGGTGTTCAAGAAGCTATTGAATTGATCGTGTTCGACCGTTGGGGTAAGGAAGTGTATACTGAATCTAATTTTACCAGAGCTAAGAATGTTGGCTGGAATGGTAAAAAAGATAACACTGGCGATTTACAACAAACAGGTACATATTCGTATGTTATCCGAGGTAAATTCGTGAACAACAATAACTTTGAAAAATCTGGTACAGTAACCTTAATTCGCTAATTACTGAAGATGAAACTTTATACTAAGAAATTTGCTGCGGCATTATTTACCATTTTCATAACAGGCGTAGGTCAAATGGTTACTGCACAAGAGGTTCAATTCTCGCAGTTTTACGCTTCATCGTTATACTTAAACCCAGCTTTAGCGGGTGTTGAAAACGATTTTACTGTTAACTCTAATTTCCGCTCTCAGTGGATTAGTTCTTCAAGTAGCCAAATCACTACTCAACTATCAGCTATCATGCCGTTGTATGCTAGCAGCGGAAGAAAAGGATTAATGGGTGGTGTTGGTTTAGGCCTATTTACCGATGGTTCTGGAGCAGGTGGTGCTATGCGCCAAACTGGTTTCCGTGCTAGTTATGCATATAGCTTTGGTTTGGATAACGATTTACACCGCTTTAGCTTCGGTGCTCAGGCGGGCTTTACCCAAAGAGCTATTGATGCAAATGCACAATGGGGTAGCCAATATGTAAATGGTAATTACGATCCGAATTTAATCCCTGATAACGTAGGTGTTAATAATAGAGTTTCTCATGGTGTGTTTAACCTTGGTGCTTTTTGGAGTTTTAACCCTGCAAGAAACTATTACCGTGCTGGTACAAGTGGTTACAGTGGTATTGCTATCGGCAACTTAAACCGTCCGAATGTTTCTTTGACTGATAATGGTACCGATCAATTACCAGTGGTTATTAAGTACCATGGCGGTTTAGAGTTACACGGAACTCGCAGGTTTAACTTTGGTCCGCAAGTTTTAGTTGCAGCTACTCAAGGTCACGGTAATCAAATTAATGCAGGTATTTCTGCAAATTATAAGTTGATTGATAATCCTTTTGGTTTGTTGGGTAATACCGACTTGCTATTTAGCGGTTGGTATAGAGTTGGTAATGGTGTAATTGCTGCCGTTGGTATTAGCAATGCAACATACACGTTAGGTTTTAGTTATGATTTAACCACTTCATCGTTAGGTAATTATAATAATGGCAATGGTGCTTACGAGATTTCGTTCAGCATCAGAAATGCTAAAGATAAGCGTCGTCGTCGTTTCGATACACCACGTATTTAATTGCTACTACTTCAGATTATGAAAACCTCAGTATTTACTACTGAGGTTTTTTCATTTCATGTGATTTTAAGTATTGAAATGCAGTATAATTTTGTTGTTTAAGCACTACTTTTGGAGTTCTATTATTGAAAGTTTTAATTGCCTATGATGAGCGAAAAGCTCTTAATGTCTTTAATTCAACTCTTTGCAATTATTGCAAAGCTAGATTTTTTTGATCTGTACTCCAGAAGCGTAGTGCTCAATTTTCTAGCATCTCGTTTGAGCCAAGACGAAGCTGAGCGTTACATCATTCACTTCGATAGGCACTTGATTGAAATGACTAAGGCTAATGAAGGGAAAGCAGTTTCAAATAGACTTTCAGTTAAGGATAATGCACGTGTTTTATTGATTTGCTCTCAGATAAATCAGGAACTAACTCAAGCAGATAAGATTGCTATTTTGGTTGTGGTCTTTGACCTAATTTCCGCCAATGATGAAATTTCTGCAGGGGAATTAGACTTGGTTACTACCATGGGCGATGTGTTGAATATAGCCCAACATGAATACCAAATGATTTCAGATTTTGCTATGGATAAAACCCCTAGTGAAATAAATGAACCATATTTTCTTACCTTCAACAGTATTGGCGAAGGTTATGGAAAGGTAATTGCTAAACCAGATTTACAAGGCACTATCAGGTTACTGCATTTACCGAGCATAAATAATTACATCATTAAATATAAGGGCAAGGCTAAGTATTGGCTCAATGCTCAATCAATGCCTAATGGTAGAATTTTTAATTTTACCACAGGTAGCATTTTGAGGGGTGCTAAGTTGGCACCTATTTACTTTTCAGATGTAGTAGCAGCCTTTAGTGGTAATGTTTACGCTAATCCTATCGTTTTTGAAGTTAAGGACATTGCCTATCAGTTTGTTGGTGGCAAGGTAGGACTTCATCCATTTTCAATGACCGAAGAAAGTGGTAACCTAGTAGGAATTATGGGTCCTTCTGGTGCTGGAAAAAGTACTTTATTGGAACTTCTAAATGGCACATTAACTCCTTCTAAAGGCAATATCCTGATTAATGGGGTTGATTTAACAACAGAAAAAGATAAGTTAGAAGGCTATATAGGCTATGTTCCACAAGACGATTTATTGATTGAAGACCTTTCCGTTTATGAAAATTTGTTTTATGCTGCCAAACTTTCATTAGCGCACCTTAATACAGTTGAGATAAATGAGGTGGTCAATCAAACTCTTGAAAGTCTTGCCATTAAAGATATTAGCCATTTAAAAGTGGGTAATCCATTAAGTAAAACGATAAGTGGTGGGGAACGCAAAAGGGTAAACATTGCACTTGAATTATTGCGCCAGCCTTCCATTCTGTTTTTGGATGAGCCAACCAGCGGTTTATCGTCCAGAAACTCTTTGAGTATTATGGATTTGCTTAAGCAATTAACCCTTACCAACAAGCTCATATTCGTAGTAATACATCAGCCAAGTTCAGACATTTTCAAAATGCTGGATAAATTGGTGATTTTAGATACGGGAGGGTACCCCATTTATTACGGTAATCCAGTTGAGGCTATTGGCTATTTCAAGGAAAGGGTAAACCAGATTAGGGCAGGCGATACAGTATGTCCTGAATGTGGCAATGTAAATCCTGAGCAGATTTTCGATATTATTGAAACCAAGGTCGTTAATGAATTCGGTCGGTTTACGAATAAACGACGCGTGACACCTGAGGCTTGGAATTTGTATTACCGTGAGTTTTTACAGAAGACCAAACCCAAAAGGGAGATAGTCTTTGAAAAGGCACATACCAATATTGCCAATCAGCTACAGCAATGGCTCGTTTTCATCAGTAGAGATGTAAAAGCTAAGCTTCGCAATAAGCAATACCTGCTAGTTAATGCCTTGCAAACACCATTGCTAGCCTTGGTTTTGGCGTTTGTAAATCGATACTACGATACCACTAACCCTGATTCTGAATACTCACTCAATCAGAATAGTAATATCCCAGTATATTTCTTTATGAGCATTATTGTAGCCTTGTTTACAGGGCTCATTATAAGTGCAGAGGAGATTTACCACGACCGTAAAATCCTGAAACGAGAAAAGTTCTTAAAGCTAAGCAGGTTAAGTTATTTGTTCTCCAAGGTATCAGTATTGTTTACTTTATCGGCAATTCAGATGCTGGTATTTGTACTTATAGGAAATTATGTACTTGAAATAGAAGGGATTACAATAATGAACTGGCTTGTCATGTTTTCCTTAGCCTGTTTTGCTAATACCCTTGGTCTTAATATTTCTAGTGCCTTTAATAGTGCGGTTACCATTTATATCCTTATCCCGATACTCCTTATTCCACAGCTTATTTTAGGGGGAATTGTTATTAAGTATGATAAGCTAAATCCCCTGTTAACCGATGGTTACAAGGTTCCGTTTATTGGTCAAGCCATGGCAAGTCGATGGGGATTTGAAGCTATTATGGTGCATCAGTTTATGGAAAATCCATATAACAAACCTTTCTATGGACCAGATAGCCGTATGGCCAATGCCGAATTCAAGAAGAATTTCCTTATTCCAGAATTGCAGGCCAAGTTAGAAGGCTGCTATATGCTTACCCTCAATTCAGATGAAAACCAGCAACAACAACTCACCTCAACTTTAGATGCGGTACGCCTGTTTTTGATAGAAGAAGGCAAACAGAATCCAAAATACGCTTTCCCACAGGCTAACTTGGTAACAACAACAAACTTTGAACCCAAGCTTGGAGAAGCGGTTAATGCCCATTTGCTGAATCTGAAAACGCTTTATGTTGAAAAGTTTAACCAAGCCAATGCCGATAAGCAACGTATTTTAAACCAAATGATTTCAAAAGTAAATGGTGCTGAGCAACTTCAGTATTTGCAAAAAACTTATCAGAATACGGCAATCAATGATTTAGTGCTTTATAAAGATGCCGAAACTCACGTTTGGCCTTACAACAATAGCTACGTAGAAAAAAGCAATCCTATTTATAATGCACCTACCCCAAGCGGGTATTTAGATTTTAGTGCGCAAATGTTTACCCCAGTGGTGTGGTTTATGGGTAGGTATTGGCCTACGCCTTGGTTTAATTTGGCGGTGGTTTGGGCAATGTCTGGCTTATTGTTTTTGAATTTGCAATTCAATGGGCTCAAGAAATTTGTCGATTTTTGCGGTAGGTCTTTCGGCAGACCAGTAAAGTAATTCATGGTTTTAAAGATATCTCAATGGTTAGTACTGCTATTCGTTATCCCTTTTTTGGGAGAAGATAGCCCTATAAACTCCATTGTGTATATCAATAAAACTTTAGATAATGCGCAGGTAGCCACCTCTGTAGGTAATTTTAAAAAGGGAGCTAAACTATATGGTATTTTAGTAGATAGCCTAAACCAAACTGATCCAAGTATTTTAATGAACTATGCCCATTGCCTCTTCAAAACAAAAAGGGAAGAACAAGCCAAGAAGATTTATAGGAAGGTACTAATTTCAGACTTCGTTTCTGCTAACGAGAAAAGTTATGCAGCGCTGCAACTTGGCGTTATCTATAAAAACGAAGCTGAAATTGCTTTGGGCTATTTTCAAAGGGCTTTGGAGTTAAATACCAATAACGAAGTGGCAAGGTATAACTATGAA
Source organism: Cytophagaceae bacterium (assembly GCA_027487695.1). Lineage (GTDB taxonomy): Bacteria > Bacteroidota > Bacteroidia > Cytophagales > Flexibacteraceae > JAIYDB01. Next base: position 54,817 of record JAIYDB010000043.1, read on the forward strand.
CTCACCTTGCAGCTTTTGGAAATGGACCCCGAGTTTACAAGGAAGCAACGGAATAAGGATAAAAGAAAAACTCCAGTTGGAAATTCTAGTGCCGATGGTGTTCAAGGCAATGCTTTGCAACAAGCAGGAGAAGGAAACCAGAACAATGGGTTCAAAAAGGATAAAGAGAAAGATCCCAATAAAACTGAAAAGCAAGCCAAGGCCGATGCAAATAGCAATGGTCTGAAAAATAAGGACGATAAATCTGCCCAAGTATTAGAGGTGAACAGAAACGATTTAAAAGAGCTTAACCTTTCGCCAGAGCAGGCTATCCAGTTATTAGATGCGATGCAGGCTGCGGAAATTCAGTATTTGCAGCAAGCCCCAAAGAAACGAACGCTTTCTAAAAAGGATAAAGCAAATTACAAGGATTGGTAATAGGCTTTAATACCTTCTATTACTTCCGTTTGATGTTCATTAGTAAGACCTGTACCGCTAGGAAGACAAATACCTCTTACAAAAATATCGAGGTCACCACTAAGGTCAATATCAGTCTTAACTAGGTAAGGAAGAGGCATCATGTGCATAGGGGTCCACAAATGTCTAGCTTCAATACCTAAAGCTTTTAGGTATTCAATCAAGTCACTTACGGAAGCCTTTTCATTTTCAGGGATAAGAGCAACGGTTAACCATCGGTTGCTTTCGCATAATTCCGGCTCCTCTTGAAATTGGAAGCCTAAAGGTTCTAAGGCATTTTGGTAACGCTCAAAAATAGACCTTTTCTTAGCTACCTTTTCTTCTAATGCTTTTAACTGACCTAGTCCTACTGCAGCAGAAAGATTACTTAAACGGTAGTTATAGCCCGTTTCGTGATGCATATAAAAAGGCGTATTGTCTTTAGCCTGATTTGCCCAAAACTTCATGCGCTCAAAATGGTCTTCATTATTCGTGCAAACTGCACCACCAGAAGATGTGGTGATAATCTTATTCCCATTGAAAGAGAGTGCTGCCCCATGGGCAAGGTTGCCACACATTCCGCCAAAATAGGAACTGCCTAAGGCTTCAGCCGCATCTTCAATCACTACGATATCTTGTTTCTTGCAAATTTCAAGTATGGTAAAAATATCCGCAGGCATCCCATATAAGTGCGTAACCAGCAAAGCTTTTGGCGTAATTCCTTCCTTTCTGCACCAATTTAAGGTTTCTTCTAAGGAGTCGGGACACATATTCCAGGTTTGGCTGTCACTACCTACAAGGATAGCCTTTGCCCCCACATAATCCACCGCAAATACCGTAGCTGCAAACGTGATATTACTGCACAAAACATAATCGCCAGCACCAATATTATGCGCTTTTAATAATAAATGCAGAGCAGCTGTACCGCTACTAACTGCGCTTACATTCGTGCCAATTGTTTCATTAAGCAAGGCTTCAAACTCGTTTAAGGCAGGACCGAAAGGAGCAATCCAGTTGCTATCGAAAGCCTCTAGAAGTAGGTTACGTTCGGTAGCCCCAACATCGGGCGGAGAAAGGTGGATACGAAAGCTCATTTACACAGGAATTACCTGTTGCAAGATAGCTGATAATTTGTCTGACTCATTTTCCCAGCAATATTCTTGCGCTGCTAAATGAGTATTAGCTTTTAAGGTTTTGTAATAGTGCGGCTCATTTACAAGCTTTTGCATAGCTGTTAATACCGCATTAGCTTCATAAGGAGTGGCTATCCCTATTTCATATTTCTGTAAAACCTCTTGGTATGCTGGCAACGCAGGACAAATCTGAGGGAGGCGTGCCTGTATGTAGTCAAAAAATTTATTGCCCAAACTTTGGGTATAGTTTTCGCCCATTGGGGCTACAAAACTTAGTCCTGCAAAAGCATTGGCTATTACCTCTTCCATTTCTAATGGCGGTAAAAAGCCCCTGATAATGAGTTTTTCTTTGAGGATAGGGTTCTTTTCTATTTCTGATTTCAGCCAAGGAAGTACATCGCCATTGCCAATAATATGCACGGGGTAGGGGAGTTGTTCCGCAATTGAAACCAGTAAATCCATCCCTCTGCCAATGTTAACTGCACCGGCGTACACAAAGTATGGAGCACCATAAACCTTATCTCTTTCAGGTTTATAAGGAGCTATATTTCTGATGGTATGGAAATGAGTATGAAAATCCGCAGTCATTATTTCTGCTAGTCCTTCACTTACAGTAAAGCGTGCATTGGTTTGAGGGATGCAAACTTTTTCTATCCAATGCCAAATCCCCTTTACAAAAGGACGATTTACCAATTCAGGTAACTCGCTAAAGTATTCGTGGGCATCGAAAATTAGGGGAATACCTCTAGTCTTAGTATATAAGGTTGCAGCTAGAAGTGTATCTGCATCTACTGCATAAACTGCATCTGGCTTAAACTTTTGAAGGATTTTAAAAAGGTTCCAGTTATGTTCAAGGTAGAATTTCGGTCCACTTAAATGTTTGTTCTCCAAGCGTTCAATTGCTACTCCTTCTAATTGAAATGGCAAAGAATTTGGCAGTTTTCTCCCAACAAGGATTGGCGCATAACCAAAACCAGCAAGGCTGCTGCAAATGCGCTGCATCCTTCTATCGCCTGTTAAATCGGTTGTTACGGTACAGGCAATGGAGGGTTTAGTCTTTCTTTTTTCTGCCAAGCCTTCTAAAACCATTTATGGCTATTATACCTGTTACCCCTATAAATCCAAATATGATATAATGAAGATAGTCTAATATAGACGATCCAACTGCTTCACCTAAATAGTAACCTGCTAAACATAATCCTAGCACCCAAATAGCGGCACCAAGCATGTTATACACAGTAAATGTTACCCAGTTTAAGCGGGTTATCCCTGCTAATATTGGAGCAAATGTGCGTACTACAGGTAAAAAGCGAGCTACTACCAAGGCTACACCACCGTGCTTTTCAAATACGGCACGGGTATTATGAATATATTGTTGCTTGAAAAAGAAGTTTTCCTTTCGGTTTTCTAGGGTATGCCCCAAGTACTTCCCGAATAAATAGCCTGTGAAGTTTCCTAAAACAGCAGCTATAAAAAGAGTAATACAAAGAATATGTATGGGTGTGGGTAATACTCCCAACTTCGGACTACAGAGTAATCCTGCCGAAAATAAGAGGTAATCGCCTGGCAGAAAGAACAGGAAGAAAATTCCTGATTCTGCAAATACCGTAAGGGCGATTAATAAAAATCCCCCTACGGTAATGATACTCTGGGCATCTAGCCAGTTTATTTCGGTCATTTTTAGTTAGTTATACTGCTTGGTCATCAAGCACCTTGATAGTAAGGATTTTATCTCCTTGCTTAATGGCATCAATTATATCTAAGCCTTCTACTACTTTGCCGAAACAGGTATGCTTACGGTCTAAATGAGCCGTGTTATCTCTGCTGTGGCAAATGAAGAACTGCGAACCGCCAGTGTTAGGACCACGGTGCGCCATAGATAAAACGCCACGATCGTGGTATTGATTGTTGCCAGTTAGCTCGCAAGGGATAGAATAGCCTGGACCACCAGCACCTGTGCCAGTAGGGTCGCCACCTTGTACCACGAAATTCGGGATTACACGGTGAAAGGTAGTATTATCGTAATAGCCTTGTTTGGCCAACTTTAAAAAGTTTTCAACGGTAATTGGGGTATCTTCAGTATAGAAGGCCAATTTCATTGTGCCTTTTTCGGTTACAATTTCTGCTTGAGGCGTCATTGCCAATAGGGTTGTTTTAATGGATAAGTATTTAAGTTGTACTATAATTGTGCCAAAGCGTTTTTATGTGCTGCCACAATGGTATTTATATGTTCTGGAGTAAGGGCAGTGCTTAAGAACATTGCCTCGTATTGACTAGGTGCTAAGTAAATGCCTTGGTTTAACATGAGACGGAAATACCTGCCAAACTTTTCGGTATCGCTGGTTTTAGCATCTGAGAAGTTACTTACACTTTGGTCTGTGAAGAACAAGGTAATCATACTGCCTACTCGGTTTATCACATAAGGCAAACCAGCATCGCAAAGTCCTTGTACTAATCCTGCTTCTAAGGTAGCTCCTGTGGTTTCTAACTGAGTATAAACTTCTGGATTATCATTAAGGTGGGTTAGCATTGCTTTACCTGCTGCCATTGCAATGGGGTTACCACTCAATGTACCTGCTTGGTAAATTTTGCCAGCTGGGGCTACGCACTCCATAATCTCACGTTTGCCACCGTAGCAGCCCACAGGCATACCGCCTCCAATAATCTTACCAAGGGTAGTCATATCTGGTTTAATGCCGTAGAGTTCTTGTGCGCCACCTTTCGCAAGACGGAAACCAGTCATCACTTCATCAAAAATGAGTACGATGCCTTCTTCGTCACAGATGTTTCTTAGTCCAACCAAAAAGCCATCGGCAGGGGGAACGCAGCCCATATTACCTACCACAGGTTCTAAAATAAGGGCAGCAATTTGTCCCTTGTTCGCTGCAACTAGGGTTCTTACTGCTTCTAAATCGTTAAAGGGAGCGGTTAAAGTATCGTTTGCTACACCTTTAGTTACTCCAGGGCTATCAGGAATACCAAGTGTTGCCACACCACTACCAGCTGCAATCAAAAAGCTATCGCCGTGGCCGTGGTAGCAGCCTTCAAACTTGATTATTTTATCTCTACCAGTATAACCACGGGCAACTCTAATGGCACTCATAGTGGCTTCGGTGCCACTGTTAACCATTCGCACCATTTCTATACTTGGCACCATTTGGCAGATAAGGTCTGCCATTTCTACCTCTCTGCGGGTAGGTGCGCCAAAACTTAGGCCATCAACTATAGCCTTGGCAACGGCTTCTTCTATCAATGGATGGGCGTGACCCAAAATCATTGGTCCCCAAGAATTGATCAATTCTATATATTGGTTGCCATCTTCGTCAAACAAATAAGCCCCTTTGGCCGATTTAACAAAAACAGGGTTACCACCAACGGATTTAAACGCACGCACAGGGCTATTTACCCCACCCGGAATTTTATGTTTTGCAGCCTCAAATAAGGCTAAACTTGCTGTATGATTCAATGTTTGAACAGGTGTATGTACGTCCATAACTTCAATTACTAAAATGATGTTGCAAAGTAAGCACGGAAAGTGGTTCGGTTGCAGCCTTTAAACGAAAGGTATTTCTTTATATTTGTGCCCAGATATAAAACACCAATTAAGCTCAACCTTCTTTTTTATGAAGAAATTTAATCGCGTACTGCTAAAATTAAGTGGCGAAGCCCTATTAGGCAGCAAAGGTTATGGTATTGACCCTGTTGTTCTCCAAACCTATTCTGCCGAAGTAAAAAAGGTGGTTGATATGGGTGTGCAAGTAGCTATCGTGATTGGTGGAGGTAATATTTTCCGTGGCGAAGATGCTGATACCATTGGTATTGAACGTGCTCAAGGCGATTATATGGGTATGATGGCAACACTAATTAACTCTATGGCATTGCAAGGCGCATTAGAAAAAGTGGGCATTCAAACTCGTTTGCTTTCTGCTTTGCGTATTGACCAAGTTTGTGAGCCATTCATTAGAAGAAGAACAATCAGACACCTTGAAAAAGGTAGAGTAGTAATATTAGGTGCCGGTACTGGTAACCCATATTTCACTACAGATAGCGCCGCTTCGTTAAGAGCAATTGAAATACAAGCTGATGTAGTGCTAAAAGGTACCCGTGTAGATGGTATTTACACTGCCGATCCTGAGAAAGATAAAAACGCTAAGCGTTTTGATAAAGTTACCTTTGAGCAAGTGTACGATCTGGGACTTAAAGTAATGGATATGACTGCCTTTACACTTTGCCAAGAAAATAACTTGCCTATTATTGTGTTCGATATGAATACGCCAGGTAATCTTGAGCGTTTAATGAAAGGCGAAGATATTGGTACTTTAGTAACCTCGAAATAAATTAATTGACGGCGCAATTGTAACTTTGAACCGATAACAGACTCATTTATATGGAAGAAATTCAAATGTACCTGGATGAAGCCCAGGATATGATGGACAAAAGCTTGAAGCATACTGGTGCTGAGTTTTCAAAAATTAGAGCAGGCAAGGCTATGCCATCTATGCTTGATGGTATTACCGTTGAGTATTATGGTGCTGCTACCCCGCTAAGTCAAGTAGCTTCAGTAAATACCCCAGATGCTAGAACTTTGGTAATTAAGCCTTTCGAAAGAAAACTAATTACTGATATTGAGCGTGCTATCATTAACTCAGACTTAGGTCTAACTCCAAGTTCTGACGGTGAGGTAGTTCGTTTAAATATCCCTGCTTTAACTGAAGACCGTAGAAGAGATTTAGTAAAGGCAGTAAAGAATGAATCTGAAGCGGGTAAAGTGCGTATCAGAAACATCAGAAAAGATATTAACGAAGGCTTACGCAAACTCCTAAAAGATGGTGCTAGCGAAGACGACGTAAAACGTGCTGAAGAAAAAGTACAAAAGCGTACCGATGAGTACATCGCTAAAATTGATGTGCTCATGGCCGATAAGGAAAAGGAACTAATGACCATTTAATGGTTTTAGAAATATTAATGAGCCTCGGGAGTTTTTCTCGGGGCTTTTTAATGATATTTTGTTTTATTTGCTGTTATGCTTCACACACTGGTATCGGACTATCAGGCAATTATATCTGCCTTCATTAAGCACAACAACTTTGGCGAACAACCTACGGAGTTGTATGAACCAATTAGGTATATCCTCAATTTGGGTGGTAAGCGTTTACGTCCGGTCCTTACCTTGTTGGCGCATCACTTGTATAAAGATTTAGACCACGCATCGGTAGCGGTGGGTTCAGGTATTGAAGTGTTCCATAACTTTAGTTTGCTGCACGACGATATTATGGACAATGCCCCTGTACGTCGTGGTCAGCCAACAGTACACGAAAAATGGAATGCCAATGTGGCTATTCTGAGTGGCGATGTAATGCTAGTGCGTGCCTACCAAATGATTATGCAGGTGCCAGACGATAACCTTCGTTGGTTATTGCATAGGTTTTCAGAAACGGCAGCCCAAGTTTGCGAGGGACAGCAATGGGATATGAACTTTGAAAGTTTGCCTACCGTAACGGTGGAGCAATACCTAGATATGATTAAGCTAAAAACTGCAGTGCTTTTAGGTTTTTCATTAGAGGCAGGGGGGATTACGGCTTATGCAAGCGAACACGACCGCTATATCTTAAACCAAATAGGTACTTTAGCAGGTATAGGCTTCCAATTGATGGATGATTTGCTTGATGTGTATGGCGAAGCCGATAAGTTTGGCAAGCGTGTTGGTGGAGATATCGTTTCTAACAAAAAGACTTTCTTGTTGATAGATGCCATTGAAGAAGCTAAAAATACCCCATTAGAAGATGAGTTAAATTACTGGCTTTCAGTTACTGATAAGGACGATGAAAAAGTCCAAACCATCACTGCTATTTACAATACCCTTGGTGTTAAGGACAAAACAGAGCAACTGATCGCCAAGTATTTTACTGATGCCTTAGATGCCATCCACCAATTAGAAGGAGCACGAGAGGATAGAAAGCAACACCTTTCTAACTACTTAAAGCAGTTAATGAACAGAGATAGTTAAGCTATCAGCATTCTTAAAACGGGTTAGAATAACAATACCCTAATATATTCTGGTATCTTTGCGAGGCTGAGCGCAGGTTGGTCTATCGCTGCTTTGAGTCCTTCGGGAAACAGAGGGGAGGAAAGTCCGGGCAGCACAGAGCACCGTACTTGCTAACGGCAAGGGGACTAGGTTTTAAGACCTAGTTTACAGAAAGTGCCACAGAAAACTACCGCCCCTTATTGCTTGCAATAGGAGGTAAGGGTGAAAAGGTGGGGTAAGAGCCCACCGCCATTACAGCGATGTAGTGGGCATAGGTAAACCTTACGGGCTGAAAAACCAAATAGGCTGGCGTTATGAGGGCTGCTCGCTCCAGGCCAGTGGGTAGGTTGTTAGAGTCATAGCGCAAGCTACTGAACTAGATAAATGATAGACACTGCTATTAGCAATAGCGGTACAGAACCCGGCTTATAAAACCTGCGCTTTATTTTTTAAACTTTTACTGAAGTAGTATAGAAATACCTTTTAGAAGGTCTAACAAGCTCACCTTTGTTATTTAGGTAAGCTAATTCTGTAACTTCAATAATTACTCGGCTATAAGTTAGTGCGTAGAAATGAGCTAAGCTTACCTCTTTTACTGCATATTCTTCAATTTGTTCAGGTTTAGCGCATTGGGTTAATAGGTCATCAACTGATTCAGTACCCTGCTTTTCTGAAGACAAAGCTCTTATACCTTCGCCAACGGTAACCTCTACTTGTAAGGCATAGAACTTTACCGCATCAGGAAATTTGGCTTTTAGTCCTTTATCGTTGTTAATATCTAATGGGATAGTCTTCTCTTTTTGAGGAGCTAATACAGCAATTTCATTGCCAGGTACTGTATTTTGTGCTGTGCTCGGTGCACCAAATAATAGTAAAGCGATTATAGGAAGTATCATAAGTGGGTGGGAGTTAAGTATGTGATAAAGTTAGGCAGTGGGGATGAGAAAAGCAAGAGGGTATGCTTTTTTAAACCACATATTATTTAGAGAGTTATGTCCTGAACTATGATTTATGGGATTAGGGTGATTCTTATGATTCTTGAAACTTACACAGAAATCAACCCTAATAATGGTGTAATATGCTTTTCAATACCTAATGACTTTACATTATCTGTAAAGAAAAGCACCAATAAAAATGAATCTACTGGTGCTTAAATAATTTTAAGAATGTAATCTTAAACTACGAGTTTGATTTTTTTAGGTTTATTGCAAATGCAAGCAACGAGCCAAATCCAGAAAGACCAAGTTTTTCCATGATATTTCTTTTGTGGCTTAAAACTGTTTTATGACTAATAAATAATTGCTCTGCAATTTGCTTGGTTGTTTCGCCATTGCCTACCATTATCAGAATAGACTGCTCTCTTTTGGAAAGTTTATCTATGCCTTTTTCAGTAATGGTTATTGGTGTTTGTGCTTTTACAACAGTAGTTACAGATTCTATTCTGTTTACTCTTGCATTAACACTTTCTATTAGAGCTGTAATAGAAAAAGGTTTTGTTAGGTAGTCATCAGCTCCTAAATTCATAGCAGCTCTAACATCATTGCTATCAGTTCTTGCTGAAATTACAATGTACGGGATATGATTATACGCCTTGTTTTTTCTTACTAACGCAAGCAAACCCATGCCATCAATATTTGGCATTTTTAAGTCACTTATTATAACCTCGGGTGCAATTATTTCTAATTTTGAAAAGGCATCTAGCCCATCCGTTGCAAGAATTACTTCAAAACCAGCTAGCTCCAAAGCTTCTTGTAAAGCTTCACTTAATACTTTTTCGTCTTCTACTAGTAGTACTTTTTTCATTTAAAATTTTATAGTGAAAGTGGAACCTACGTTAATTTTTGAGTTGAGAAATATTTGAGCGTTGTGAAGTTTTGCAAGGCTATTAATAATGTGTAAGCCAAGGCCGTAGCCAGAAATAGTACCAGTGTTGCTAGCTCTAAAAAACTGACTAAATATTTTATGTTGTTCGTTTTCTGGAATACCAATCCCGAAATCTTGAACAGAAACAGAAAATTCGGTTTCCGAGCCAGTTAAATTAATATGGATTGGTTTTGTTGGTGAGGAGTATTTGTGCGCATTTTCAATTAAGTTCTTGAAAATGATAAGAAAAACCGTGCTATCTAATGGGTAAGTATTACTCTGATTATAATCAAAAGTAATGGTCCTTGTTTTGTTAGCAAGTAATTTAGAGCTTTGTAAATAATTGCTAATAAGTTCTACTGGTTTTTCAGGTTGTTTATTGACTGTGAAATTATTGGTATTTAGTTTTCCTAGGGTTAGGAAGCTATCTAATGCAGAACCTATTGTTTCTATTTGGTCATTTAAAATATCTATATACCTATTGTATTTATCTGAAATTTTATCATTATGAAACTGTTGTTTCATGATATCCGAATAAATTTGTATTGCCGCAATTGGGGTCCTTAGTTCATGTGAAACTACTGAAATAAGTTGAGTTTTAAATTCATTAATTTCTGATATGGATTTTAAAGAGTTAATAATCTGCATTTGGGTAGCTTCCATAGAACTGATATCCATCTGAACAATTACATAGCCATTTAATTTGCCATGATCGTCAAAAATGGTGTTCAAAGAAATTAGCATTGAAATTTCTAGTCCATTTGCAGTAGTTAAGATGGCTTTGCCAATATGTGCAGAGCTAAACCCATCGTGTTCTAATAAATGGATTATACCTCTTTTTGTATTTTGATTTTCAGTTTTTTGAAAGGTTAGTAGTTTGTATCTACATATATCTTCAATGTTTAGTTGCGTTATTTCATAAAAATATTTATTACCCCATTCTAATTCACCATTCTTGTCTAGCATAATGATGCAGGTACCTGAAAGCTCTATGGCTTTTGTGAACTTCCTTTGGAGAATAAGGGTTTTAATGCTTTCTGAAATATCTCTTGTTATGCAAAGCAGGTGGGCGTTTGGAAGGATAGTTAAAGAAATATATTGGTGAACTATACGTCCTGTTTTTGTTTTACCAATAGTTTCGCCATGCCAAACTTTTTCTTTGCCAAGTATAGGAAATACCTCATTCTTAAGTCTTTCTATTTCTTCATTATCATAAAGAATTTCCCAGCCTAAGCCATATAGTTCTTCTGGCTTTTTGTAGTCAAAAATTGAAGCGTGAACTTTGTTCATATAATAGTACTTCCCTTCTGTATCGCAGAATGCAATACCATCAGATGAGTTTTCTATCGCCTCTTTAAAAATTTGGAGTGCTACTTCATTGTCTTTAGCCTCTGTATTATCAAATCCATAACCAATTACATATTCAAGATTGTTGTCTGTATTGTAAACAGGCATATATATTCTTTCGAACTTAAATGATATGCCATTGTTTATAATAACCTCGTTAAACGACGTTTTAGACCTTGTTTCTAATGCTTTTTTAAAATAAAAATCTCTTTTTTCCGCTATTTCAATTGGTTTGTTTTTTTCAATGCAGTATTCAAAATCTGTTTTGCCTATGATCCAATTACGTAATTCTTGGTTTGTTACAGCATCGCCACTAATGTACTGGTATTGCCCAATTTCATTGAGCAACACAATTTGTGCAGGTACGTTTTTCAGGAATTTTTCTAATACCTCGCTTTCTTTATACATTTTATAGTAATTCCTTATTTAAAATCTGAATCAAGTCTTCTAGCTTAATGGGCTTGTGAACAAACCCGTATACTAGAGGATGAATTACAAGCTTTTCAAGTACTTCGAAGGAGTGATTATTTGTGTAAAGTAAGATTTTAAAAGTGAAATCAGATTGCATAGCATCAGCTTCATTTAAGAAATCTGTTGCTGTGCCTTCAGGTCCAAAATCATAATCTAACAGGATTAAGTCAGGTAACGTGGCTACCTCATTTAATCTTAGAGTGCGTAATGCTTCGTTAAAACTGGAGAATTTTTCAATATCTACCAATGGCATGTAATGATTTACCCCTTTTTCAACCAGGTTCAGAATAAACTCATTGTCATCTATCACCCAAATTTTAGATCTTTTTGGAGTTGACATTATAGTTTTTTTGATACGATTTCTTTTAATGCTTCAATGGAAGGGTTCTTGTTCAACCAACCCTTTACCATTTTGTTATCTAACACTTTTTCCATGTTTTTTACACTATAGTTATTTGCTATAATGTGAAAATCGCTTTGGATGTTTAAATAGTAATCGTTGAAAAGTGATAAAAAGTCAACAGCATTGCCTTCGCCTGGGAAGGTGCAGCTTGAAAATATAATTGTTGGAAGATCGTTCCTGTTTAAATTACGGATAACTCCAAAGGCTTCTTTATAGCTAAGAAAATCTCTTACTTTGATATTAGGATTTATAGATAGTAGATTATTGTTTAGGTGTTCCGTTTCATCTACTGAGCTATTTACCACCCAAATGCGGATTTGATTTTTATCAACGGTTTGCACTATTTTATCAATGGTTAAATACAAGGATCAAAGGTATACTGTATGATTGTAGTATACTTTGCTTAAATTACTTAATTTAACTACTAATAAATCTTATTTTACCAATCTACTTCCACTAAGCTAGGGCAGTGGTCGCTATGTTTTGCCTCAGGTAAAATTGCGGCACGGGTAAGTTTGCCTTCTAGGGCTTTGCTCGCTAATAGGTAATCTATACGCCAACCAAGGTTTTTTTCTCTGGAATTAAAGCGGTAACTCCACCAAGTATAATGGTGAGGGTCTTGGTTAAATGCACGAAAGCTATCAATAAAATGGTTGCTGATGAACTTTTCCATCCAAGCACGTTCTTCTGGTAAAAAGCCACTGCTCTTGGCGTTGGACTTAGGATTGTGAATATCTATGGGTTTATGACAGATATTAAAATCGCCCCCAATAATCAGTTTAGGGTGTTCTAGAAGTAGGTTTTCTATATAAGTGTAAAAATCGTCTAGCATTAGGTACTTAAATGACTGCCTTTCTTCGCCACTACTACCACTAGGCAAGTACAAACTCATTACTGAACCTTGCTCAAAATCGGCACGGAGCACACGTCCTTCATTATCATAGGCCTCCATACCTGTGCCTATTTCTACGTGCAAGGGTTTTTGCTTACTTAGTAAGGCAACGCCACTATATCCTTTCTTTTGGGCTGTATGAGAAAAAATATGGTAGCCTAATTCTTCAAAAATAAGGAGTTCGTTTTGGGTGGCTTTGATTTCTTGAAGCAGCAAAACATCTGGATTGGCGGCTTGCAACCAAGTATAAAACCCTTTACTGATGGCGGAACGGATGCCATTTACATTGTAAGTAATCACGCGCATAGCCAAAAGTAAGGAAAAACCCTTTTCAGGCTGCTAATTGGTAGTAACTTGCGCCAATATGCAAGTAAGCGATTTAGGTTTTCCGCATTTGGAGGAGGGTTTGGCTGGTTACCGTTTTCTGGTAACGGGTGGTGCTGGTTTTATTGGTAGCCATTTGGTGCAGTTTCTGTTAGAAAATGAGGCATCGTTGGTGAGGGTTATGGATAATCTTTCCACTGGCAATATCAAGAACTTGGCGCACCTTCGCCGTTATAAGCAATTGCAGTTTGAACCTTCGGATATTACGAATTTAAGTCATTGTCATTCTGCTTGTCAGGGTATAGATATAGTCTTGCATCAGGCAGCTTTAGGTTCAGTACCGAGAAGTATTTTATATCCTGATGCTACCCACGCGGCTAATGTTACGGGTTTTATCAATATGCTTATTGCCGCTAAAGAGGCTAAAGTGAAAAGGGTAGTTTATGCTAGCAGTAGCTCGGTTTATGGGAACGATACTCATTGGCCAAAAACGGAGCAGTTTACAGGAACGCCGTTGAGTCCTTATGCGGCCACTAAGGCGATGAACGAAATGTATGCCGATATTTTCGCCCGCACTTATGGAATGGAGTTGGTAGGTTTACGGTATTTCAATGTATTTGGTCCCCGACAAGACCCTCACGGTGCTTATGCAGCTGTGATTCCATTATTTATGAAGGCGTTTATTTCGGGTGTAAGTCCGCAAATTAATGGCGATGGTACCAATAGCCGTGATTTTACCTATATCCAAAATGTAGTGCAAGCCAATATGCGAGCAGCCTTTACCCGCAATCCTGAGGCAATTAATACTGCCTATAATGTAGCGGCAGGGGTGCAAACCAGTCTAACTGAATTGGCGCAGTATATTCAGGAACTCCTCAAGACCAATATAGAATTGAATTACGGACCTAATAGGGCAGGGGATATCCCTCACTCATTGGCAGATATAAGCAAGGCTCAAAATCTATTGGGTTACGATCCAAAGATTGGCATAAAAGAAGGTTTAGGCATTGCTTTAAACTGGTATAAACAGCAGTTGGTACAATGAAACCCACCGTTTAAACAACCAGCCTAATTACAGCACAACCTATTAGACACTTTTAGCATCCTGTTAACGTAATACGGGTAATAAACTATACTGTAAAGTTTTATGAAAAGAATTGGCATTTTTATTTTGGCTTCGGCAATGGGCTTGGTGGCTTATGCTCAACCACAAACCTTAAAACCTACCGCAGTTACGGTCTTTAGTAACGGGGTGTTTTTTGTGAAGCAAGATGGTAGCGTTACCATTAAGGAAAACAAGGCATCGTTGGCTTTTCCGCAGCAACCTTTAAAGGGTAGCTTTTGGCTCTACGGCACCAAAGATACCCGAGTAAGCCAAATTGATTTTGTCGACGAGATTTTCAAAACTACCAAACAGGCGCAGCATACCTACCAAATGGTAGTAAGCAATATTGGCAAAACCGCTACCATTATCATTAAAGACCCAATTGGTAAGGAACTCATTACCATCACTGGTAAATTAAAGCAAGTGGTAGGGGCTTACGACCAAGCCTCTGTAGTGGTGGAAGCGGTTTCAGGCAACTTTGAAATTGTGAAGATTGCTGAAATTGCTCGTATCAGTTTCGCTAAAGAGCCAAATATGAATTTTGATGCTGATAGTAATGCTAAAGTGGCAAGAGTTCATTTCGGTAAGAACGATGGCAAAACAAACTTGCAAATGCTAAGTCTGCAAACAGGATTTACTTGGTATCCTGGTTACTTATTAAAGCTAGAAGGAAAAGACAAAGCCAAGTTATTGATGCAAGCAACCTTGAAAAACGATGCTTTCGATTTGAAAGATGTGGCTTTGAACTTGGCTATTGGCAATCCTGCCTTAGCGTATGGTATGGAGTTAGATCCTATTGTGAGTCAGTATGTTGCCCCAGCACAGCAACAACAACCAAGACTATTTATGAGAGGCAATGCACCTATGGCAAAGTCAAAAGCAATGGGTATGATGGAAAATGCAGATGCTTATAAATATGAAGACCCTAACGATGTTTATGTTCCAGAATACCAAACCGCAGCGGGTGAAGATGCCAAGGACTTATATATCTACACCACTGGAAAAGTTACCATTGCCAAAAGTGAACGCAGCATAGTGCCAGTGGCGCAAACCAATATCACTTTCGATGAGGTATATATAGCTGATTTGCAAGACCATACAGGGATTATGAATAATCGGATTATTAATAATCCGTTGCAGACTGTAAGCCCTGATAACTACATCGTTTTTACCAATAAATCTGACTTCCCTTTTGCCGATGCACCGGTAATGATGTTAGACGAGAATGATAATGTTCTTGGTCAGGCCAACATGGCATTTACTCCAAAAGGAGGAGAAACCCGGATGCGCATTGGCGATGGTAAAAGCATAGCTATCAAAAACAACGAAGAAGAAGTAGAGCGCAAAGAGCGTGTAAAAACCACCAAAAACCAAAGCTGGGATAGGATATATGCCAAAGGCGAAATCAAGCTAAAGAATAACTATAACAAGGAAGTTAAGATAAAGCTTACTAAATCCTTAAATGGTGAAGTAACAGCATCTGATAATGCGAAGGTTAAAAAGCAGGTACAGAATTACTACAACCAAAACCCGTTATCGGTAATGAGTTGGGAAATTGTACTAGCTCCTGGTGCTACAAAAACCCTCGATTATAAGTATGAGGTTTATATAGTAACCAACTACTAAACCATAATACACTGAAAATTTAAAGCGACTTAAGGCAATATCTTAGGTCGCTTTTCTTTATTATTGTAAGGAAAGGAGTACGCACCTATGAGGTATTTATTGATTTTAGCAATAGTGGCGTTATTTGGTTTGCATCAATTGGTGCAAGCGCAAACCAGCAGTTTCAATACTTGGGAACAGCCTCAATACGAAGTGGCTAATACCGCAAAGGGAATTGCCTATATATCAGCCGATGAGCAAGAAATAATCAGACTCTTGAATTTGGCCAGATTAAATCCTGAACTATTTGCTAATACTTATTTGGCCTACTACAACGAGGTGTTGCCAGATTCAATAGCTGAAAGGGTTAGGGAAAAATTACTTAACAGTAAGTCTTTACCACCTTTAAAACTGAATTATGCCTTGTGTAAGTCGGTCGCTATTGAAACATATTCAATAAGTGCTGGCACCAAGCCAACTATCAATAATGCCGATAGAATACATCGGTATTTGCCAGGGGCTTATAACTATGGCAGTCATTATTTAAGCAATATAAACAGCCCAATTGAAGTGGCACTGTTACTACTTGCAAATCAATCTAATGGCTACCAACGTAGTTTATTAGATGCTAAAATTCATTTGATTGGGATTAGCACAAGGACTGATGCTGAGGTTTGCAATCACTTTGTACTAGATTTTGCCCAAGATCCTAATTTGGTAAATCAGGGTAATAAAAAAAGAAAGCAAGAAGAAAAGCTTATCACTGAATGTCCGCCAAGCTCAAAGGTTATTGTGCACCGCAGGCATAGATTCTTGGGTATTTTCTAATTAAAACAGAGAAAAATAGCTATTCTTGCAAAAGCGATACCTAGCATAGTTAATCGTTCTACATTGAATGAGTGATAGCGATAATAAATTAAACGATAAGGAACATAAGCCTAGAATTGCTGTAATAGGCAGTGGAAGTTGGGCAACCGCAATTATTAAAATTCTGACAGAAAAATCGGTCAGAATACGGTGGTATTTGCGGAAAGAAACTGATATAGAGTTCATTAAAAAGTTTGGGCACAACCCTCGTTATCTATCAGATATAGCCCTAAACCTTCGTCGGATAAAGCCAGTAAACACTTTAGCTAGGGCGTTAAAGGAAGTGGATACGGTTTTCTTGGTAACCCCCGCAGCCTTTCTGAAAGAAAGTTTGGAAGGACTTACCCCAGCTATGTTAGAAGGCAAAACCATAGTTACCGCTATAAAGGGCATTATCCCTGGGGAAACTGAACTGATTACAGATTGGCTTGAAAAGCATTACAATATCCCTAAAGATAAGTTAGCTATTGTCGCTGGTCCTTGCCATGCGGAAGAAGTAGCTTTAGAGCGTTTAAGTTACCTCACCATAGGTGCTTACCACACTCAAACCGCTACTGAAGTGGCTGATTTGATGGCTTGCAGGTATATCAAAACGTCGGTAAATGCCGATTTGGTAGGGATTGAGCTTTCTGCTATCATGAAAAACATCGTGGCTATTTGTTGCGGTATATGTCACGGATTAAATCACGGCGATAACTTTCAGTCGGTACTAGTAGCCAATGCTCTACAAGAAATTGAGCGGTTTTTAGATAAGGCTATGCCGCTAAAAAGGAACGTGCAGCATAGTGCCTATTTAGGCGATTTATTGGTAACCGCCTATTCACAGTTTAGCAGAAATCGCACCTTTGGTAATATGATTGGCAGAGGGTATAGTGTAACAGCTGCCCAAATGGAGATGAATATGGTTGCCGAAGGATATTATGCAGTAAAATCGGTTTACGAAATGAACTTAAAGTTGCAAGTAGATATGCCAATTTTAGAGGCTACCTACCGCATACTTTACCAAAAGGCAAGTCCTACGGCGGAAATAGAAATCCTGAAAGACCGTTTATCTTAAAGTAAGGCTTAGTTAATTATCAACTATTCATTACATTAGCCCCGCTATTTCCCTACTTACTCACTACAATGGAAAAAAGAGAATTTCTAAAAGCTGGTGCTTTGCTTACAGCAGGAGCATTAGTTGCGCCATCGGTGCTATTTGGCAACTCAACCGCCGAGGCAGCTCCAACAGGTATCTTAGCCGATAAAGGTCCGCATACGTTACCTAAACTTCCTTATGCTTATGAGGCCTTAGAGCCGCATATTGATAAGCAAACGATGGAGTTGCACCATAAAGCGCACCACCAAGCCTATGTAGATAACTTGAATGCAGCAGTGTTAAAAACTCCAATGGAGAAAATTACGCTAGATGTGTTCTTTAAGAATATAACTAAGTACAAACCAGAAATAAGAAACAACGCTGGTGGGCATTATAACCACACCTTCTTTTGGGAAACACTAAATCCTGCTGCTTCTATTCCAATGGGAGGCATAGATGCTGCAATAAAGAAGAAGTTTTTAACCTTAGATGCATTTAAAGCAGCTTTCAACAAAGAGGCTATGAATGTATTTGGTAGTGGTTGGGTTTGGTTATGTGTGAATAAAGCTAACAAAGATGTTTTCATTGTAAGTACCCCTAATCAGGATAACCCATTAATGGAAATCCCAGGAACCGTTAAGGGAGTGCCTATTATAGCTCTTGATGTTTGGGAACATGCCTATTACCTAAAGCACCAAAACAAGCGTAAAGATTATATTGCTGCTTTCTGGAACTTGGTTGATTGGAACAAAGCAGAACAACGCTTCCAAGAAGCTACTGCTTCAAAAACTAAATAATGGCAAATACCATCTTTGAAGTAAGACCTCCTCAAACCCCGGCGGAATGGGAAAGCTACTTTAATTTACGATTTGATGTTTTAAGAGCCGCTTGGGGTCAACCCAAAGGTAGCGAAACAGACTCCGACGATAATAGCAGCACTCATGCTGCTATTATTGTTCCTGATGTAGGTTGCGTTGCTGCTGGCAGATTACACGCCTTAAAAGACAGACCAGGAGTAGCGCAAATAAGATATATGGCGGTGCATCCAGCTTACCAAGGCAAAGGATTGGGCGCTAAAGTTGTTGCCTATTTAGAAGTACAAGCAAAGGCACAGGGCTTTGACTTAATTACCTTGAATGCTCGGGAAACAGCAGTGCCTTTTTATCTAAAATGTGGCTATTCAATTATTAGCGAAGGACCTTTAGTTTGGGGTGTTATTCCGCATAAAATTTGCACAAAACCAATATTATAGTTTTAGTTTTATTAAAACATTACAACCTTATTGGTAGTATGGTATTTTGTAAATACTTTGCCTATTAAACAAACCTAATGGCCATAAGCGCCTATGCATTGCTACTTACTTTTACTGTTAAGCCTGTTATCTTTTGACCAGTTCAAACAAGAAACTGATAGTGTAAAAGTTAAACAAGCCATTGTAAATAGCCCAGATACTACCAAGGTATTTGGGTTACTAAGACTTGCCGAACTTTCATATGCATCGAACATGAATGCAGCTAAGGCATACAGTAAAAGCGCTACTCAATTAGCTGAAAAAACTCATAATACAAAGTGTATTACTTTAGCGTATTTACAAGAAGGTTCAAGATTATGGTCTGAAAAAAAGACTGAATTTGCCTTTCGCCAATACCATATTGCCTTAGAATACGCTATTAAATCAGGCTCTGATCAAGATAGAAGAGAAGCCTACCATCAAATAGGCACAAGGTATTCTGAAAACGGGCAAAGTTATCAAGCAATTCAATATCTGTATCAGGCATTACAGCTTACCAATCCAGATCATTTGCCTAATGCTTATGCTTATACATTATTTGAACTAGGTAAAGTAAATGCAGGAATAAACAATTATCCTGAAGCTATAGACTATTACAAACGATGTTCCGATTTTACCGAGAAATCATTAAAAGATAATCACTTAAGGGCACTTTCGAATAATGGTATCGGTTTGGTTTATGATAATCAGGGAAACTTTAAAAGTGCCATTGTTTTTTACAGAAAGGCATATGAAATTACCAAACGAGAAGCTAGGTTGGAAGAACTTGGTGGAAACATACTTGGCAATATGGGGTATTTGTATTCACAGAGTGGTAATACAAATGAAGCGATAAACTGTTTGAAGGCTGATTTAGCCATTGCTTCTAAATATAAAAATTTCTCTTCGGTGTTATCTACCTCTTTGGTTTTAGCTAAGATTTATTCAAAGGTAAAAGATGTAAAAACTACCTACTATTATGTACATATAGCCGATTCAATGCAAAAGTTGGTAAACAACCCTTCGATTGATTTTTCAATATGTAGGAACTATGCATATATATATGAGAACTTAGGAGAGTTAGATAAATCAATTGGCTACTTTAAAAAGGCATTTTCAGATATTAATAAGTTCTACTCGCCTAAAAACATTGATGAGATAGCCACAATGCAAACCCAACATAGGATCGCATTCAACCAAAAAGAACTTGAATTGCTTAAAAAATCTAAGCAATTAGATGAAGCTAACTTTCAAAAAGTAAAGCGTAATAACCAACTTCTGCTTATTTCTTTAGTTTTTTTAGTGGTTGTAATAGTCTTTGTTTTTGTGCTGTTACGCCAAAAGGTTAGAAGTAATACGATGCTCTCAGATAAAACCAAAATTATTGCAGAACAAAATAGTTTGGTTTCAATTAGCAATAACCGTTTACAAGAAGTTAATAGGCAGAAAACTGAAATTATTGGAGTTGTATCACACGATTTAAAAGCACCAGTAAACAGAATTAAAGGCCTTTTAGACTTACTAAGTCTGGATATCAGAAATAGAGATGAATACATCAATATGATGATGATCTCTATTAACGATGCTAATAATCTTATTCAAAACTTGTTGGATAACAGTTCTTTGGAAGAGGGTAAGAGTTCGTTACGTCCAACAGAGTTTGATTTAGTTACCTTACTTAACTCCATAATTAAAGTAAGTACCCCGCAAGCTAACTACAAGAATATTAGTATACTAACAGAGTTTCAGGTTGGTTCATTGATAGTTGAAAACGATAAACTGGCACTTACCCGTGTGGTTGAAAACCTAGTAAGTAATGCACTTAAATTTTCGCCTAAGAACACGGGTGTTACCGTTAAATTGGAACTTACACATAATGCCCATTGTGTTATTAGTGTAACGGATAATGGTCCTGGTATTTCAATTGATGACCAAAAGAGAGTTTTCAAGCCCTTTACAAAACTTACTGCCACGCCTACCGCTGGAGAAAGTTCTACAGGCTTAGGCTTGAGCATTGTGCATAAGCTAGTTGCCCTTATGCATGGTTCAATTGAAATATTCTCTGATTTTGGATCAGGTGCAACCTTTGTAGTAACCTTACCAATTCAAGTACCGAAGCAAGCTGCTTAATCATTTAAAGCCTAACAATGAAAAGCCTGTAACGGGCTTT
This sequence comes from Cytophagaceae bacterium, assembly GCA_027487695.1. GTDB lineage: Bacteria > Bacteroidota > Bacteroidia > Cytophagales > Flexibacteraceae > JAIYDB01. The sequence goes on from JAIYDB010000043.1 coordinate 75,808, forward strand.
TTCCTTACTAAGGGCTGCATCGGCTACGAAAAACACTTTTAAATTGGTGATGCCTTCTGCTAAACTGCCCTTCCAATAGGCAGCATTTGCCTCAGAGTCCAGATTATTTTCTCTAAAAACAAACCTTAAATCAGGATTAGAGCTTAGTAAGCGCACTTCATATTCGCCTGCTTCCTTTATACTCGGACTAAAGTGTTTGATTTCGAAGCCTTCCATTTTTCCTTCAGCACTAAAAACCACATCGTCTTCTACAAAGCCAGGATTTACTTTCTCTATTTCAGGAACAGAATCTGCCGTTGCTTCAGTAGGTTTCTCTATTTCAGCAGCACCATTTCCCCAACCAACGGTATCGGTTTTTACCTCCTTTTCAGTATTTGGCAACTTTCCGATAGGCGAGTTTTTCTCCTTGCAAGCTGCCAAAAGCAGCACTAAACAAAGTAACTTCCAATTTTTAGGCATTTAAATAGTTTTTTGTGGGCAATGTGAAGAAAAACTTTGATTTTGCAGCCCTAAATACATACACCAAGTAATATGAAAAGGGTACTTATAATCGGTGCGGGTCGGTCGGCTACGGTTTGTATCGAATACCTTGCAAATAAAGCTGCGCAGCAGCAAATATCGCTAACCTTAGCCGATGGTAGTGCTGATTTGGTGGCGCAAAAAGCAGCAAATTTTCCGCATATTCAACAAGCGGTAATCCAACTTGAACATAAAGAGGAAGTAAGAACACTTATTGCAGCACACGATATTGTGATAAGTCTTTTACCAGCTCATTTGCATATAGAAATTGCTCCTATCTGCTTGGAGAATAATTCCCATTTACTTACTGCCAGTTATGTATCGGCAGGGATGCAGGCTTTACATCATGAAGTTGAGGCAAAGGGACTTATTTTCCTAAACGAATGTGGCTTAGATCCTGGTATAGATCACCTAAGCGCAATGGAAATTATAGATAATATCCATGCGGAAGGTTATACCATCAATTCGTTTAAGTCGTTTGCTGGTGGTTTGGTAGCCCCTGAATCTGATAATAATCCGTGGGGATATAAATTTAGCTGGAACCCTAGAAACGTAGTAATTGCGGGACAAAGCACCGCTACTTTTTTAGA
>JAIYDB010000124.1 GCA_027487695.1 Cytophagaceae bacterium
ATATTTGTAACCGAGGCACTATATCCTATATTATTTAGAAACTCCCGACCTATGGTGTACTTTTTATTATCCAACAAAAAACTTCCACCTAGTTTAGTCACTGCAAATGGCGAATTTGCTGGATTAGGTGTAAAGGGACTTGTTTGAAAATCAAATTCTAGGATTAAATTTTCAGGCTTATTTATAGTTTGAAAAGTAGCTGCAAAAAGCCTATCCTTTGGAGTGTAATCGTAATTTTCATTAGGGTATTCTCGTATTCCTAATAATTCACACTCGGTAGTAAATTTATATTTCTTCCCATCTTCAGTAACGCCCTGAATAGTTACCAGCCCGCCCGGCTTTATATTAGGAATGTCAGCTTCATTTATGTAGCTAATATAGGTGCAATTATTAAGCAAGAATAAGCTAGTTATTACTATACTTAGCTTACCTAAAGAGGCAATAGTATTGCTAAATACTTTCATTGAGGAGTAGTTTAGTGTAAAACCGCTACAATATAAATAGCAATTCTTGTATTGCAAATCTTTTTCAAAATTAAATATCGCTTTCATTGAATTTGCAATTGTTAGTTCTGGAATAGCCATATATTACAATACTTAGGTAGTTTTCTGTTTATCTTTTCCTCTCAAAGACCTATATTTCGGTAATGAATTTCCAGCAACTACAATATATCATTGCCATTAACGAGCACCGCCATTTTGTGCGTGCCGCTGAAGTTTGCCACGTTACCCAGCCAACTCTAAGTGCCATGGTGCATAAATTGGAAGAAGAACTAGGCGTACTTATTTTTGACAGAACCAAGCAGCCAGTAAGTCCTACCCCAGAGGGTGTTAAAATTATAGCCCAAGCGCATAAGATACTGGCCGAAGTTAGGTTACTTCAGCATCTGCCCCAGCAAATGGCGGCAGAGCCAGAAGGCGAACTACACATTGGTATTATAAGTACGCTTGCTCCGTATTTACTGCATTTGATTTTGCCTCAGTTTTTAAAGCTATACCCCAAGGTAAAACTGGTGGTGAAGGAATATGCCACCGCCCAAATTCTGGAGGCTTTGCAAAAGGGCACGCTTGATTGCGGGATTTTGGCAACCCCTTTGCAAACTGTTGATAGCACCGTTGGGGGCTTTTACACCGAAGTGCTTTTTTACGAACGCTTGCTTGTATATCTGGGAAAAGAAAATCCTGCCACTGATAAAGAATACATATTACAGACCGATTTAGACCCTGCCAGAATTTGGTTGCTGGAAGAAGGGCATTGCCTGCGCAGTCAAGTAATGCAATTATGTGCCCTTAGGGAGCAAGCTAAGAATAACGCCCAATTGATATATGAGGCGGGAAGTATAGAAAGCTTATTGAATTTAGTAGATACCAATGCAGGTATAACCCTTGTTCCAGAATTGGCGGTGCGCACTTTTGATGAAACACGCAGCCAACAAGTAAGGCAGTTTGCAGAGCCGGAACCGCTTAGGGAAATAAGTATAGTAGCAAGTAACAGTATTTGGAAACAAGCTTTACGCACCTTACTATGCCAAGTAATAGCCAAAGCCATTGAACCTATGCTCACTAAAAAAGCAAAAACGAGCACCGTGGTACCCGTTACTGCTTATAAATAGCACGTTATTTAGTGCTAGCAAGCCCAGTTTGAGCTTTTGGTAAGTTTTTTTGAGGAGTAGATTGCTCTCTAGGAAAGAGAATGCCAATACAAACCATTAAGAAAAGGGCAAGCAATTTAAGCATCGACTTTTGGTTTTGTTTAAGGTGATCAGGAGTAAGAAAATAACGTAGAAACTTCACCCTTTGTTGTAATAATGCTATTAAATTTAAAAAAAAGCCAAATTGGGCAGCCAGATGTATGTTATGATACCTAGGTAATGTACAATTCTGGTAGTGTTGTAATACTTATATCATTTTTTTTATGTTAAGCAGTTTAATCTAAAAGGTAGTAATCCTAACCAAAAACTGCTTTCACATGATTGAATTGAGTATTTTATATAGAAAGACGATATGATTATAGCGTTTTACAAATGCACAAAACAAAGCTAAAGGCTTTGGGATATGTGGATTTTTTAATGTAAGTTTGTAGGGCATATGCTGTATATATTACCTAATGCAGGCTTACTTTTCATTTGCTAAGGGTATATACAGTTGAAAGCGATTGCTAAGCATTCAGGAAAAATTAAAGTTTACCGAAGAAAACTAACCATATTTCAATAACCAGCTAGGTTAATCACCCAGATTTTACAACGATTATGATGAAACAGTTACTCACAATTTTTATCTTGGTTTTTGGGCTAAGTGCTGCTAATGCAGCTACTTGGTACGTAGCCACAACAGGTTCAGATGCCAATGCTGGTACCTTTACCTCTCCTAAACTTACGATTAACGGAGCAATTACCGCCGCTTCAGACGGCGATGTAATTAGAGTAGCTAATGGTACTTATGCAAATGCAGTAACAGTTAGTAAGCGGGTAACAATTGTTGGGCAAAGTAATCATTTGACTACGGGTGCCATTATTACTAACGAAGTTAATATTATAGCTACTGGTGGTAGTGCTAGTAACCGAGTAGTCTTAGATAACCTATGTGTACGTTTTTTAGTTAGCGGTAATGCAAATACCTCAAATATTATAGTAAGAGTTAGTTACGTAACCATACAAAACTGTACTATTTCTCATGCTGGGTTAACGCCGTTTGTGGCAACAACGGCTGGTCCTGGAGCAGGTATAAGGTTTTATCGTTTAGCCTCTGAAGGTATTTTAAGAGACTTTATAATTAAGAACAATCAATTTGCTTACCAAGCAGCTGGTATTGTTGTAAGTGAAAACGTTTCAATCAACTGGGGTACTAGCGATCAATTTTTAATTGAAGGTAATGACTTTAACGAACACACTTCAAACGTAATTTACTTTATTGAAGGCACATCTAACGTTAGTTCTGATTCAGGTAAAATTGAAAATGTAACTATTAAGAATAACAATTTAAGAAATAACCGTCAAACAACAACAGGCTTAGGCTCTGCTATCCCTATTAACCTAATTAAGGGTAGCCAAGATTTAACTATTGAAAATGTTGGTGTTTACTCCATTCAGCGTTCGGCAAATAGTTTACACCAAGTACAAGTAAGACCACAATTTGCTGGTTCTACTTCTAATGTAAGTATTAAAGATTTACGTATGGTAAGAAGTAGTTTAGAAGTAACAGCAACTAATTTTTGTGTTGGTTTATACTTGCAACCTATGAATACCACTGCTACATACGGTACAGCTTCCTTGTATTCTTCAATTAGTAACTGTACGATTGACGGTTTATATTCTAGAAATTTGTTTTCAGGTGTTTCAGCTGATTTTTATTTTGAAAATGCCATAACAATTAAAAACAGTAGCGCAACAAGGGCAACTCATACTTCAGCACCATTTCAGCCTATATCAGGTGCAACTGTTAATCCAACTATGTTTGGTTGTGCTACTAATAGCCATACATTAACCAATAATTATTCATCTTCTTCAACTACACCAATTAGAGCTTACCGTCAGGCCTTAATAACGTCTACTGCTAGTGCTACTATGACAGTTGTGGATCCGATCTGTTCAAGACCTAATAATTTTGTTGCTCAAAATATTTCCAGTTTTGTTCCATATAATGGAGCTACTGCAATTGGCGCAAGTGGAGTTTTAAGTGTATCAAATACAACAGTAGTTTTAAATGCAAATGCTACACAAAATAATGCTGCTGGGGCAAATGTTGTGTTTTATCCAGCTGGTGTAACCCCTCTTGACAGAGGTTTAGATTACATTACCAACTTGTTTGAATCAGCTACAATTACTAACCAACAAGGCAATCCTATCAACGTAACTACATCGGCGGATGCAGTTGTTGGCTCATTCACAACTCCTACAAATGCTATTGCAGGTGCGAGTGCAGGTAATATAATCCGTGGTTTTGAGCATGCAACTACTTATACAGGAATTTCAGTTGATAAGAACTTAACTTTCGTAATTCACGGTGCTGATAGGTTTGATAGTCCCTCAAAAATATTGTTCGAGAATTTAACAGTAAATGGTAGTCAAACATTAACCTTAAAAGGGGATATGTGGACCACTGGAACTTTTACTATTAATGGTATAATTGACCTTAATGGTTATGCCCTAGTGGTGAACGGTTCAATCGCAGGTAGTGGTACCATTAAGGGTGGTGCAGGTTCAGTTGTTATTTATAATGGTTCAGGTGCTAGCAACCTAAATATGGAATCAGGTTTCCAAAACCTAGATGTACTACAAATTGGTGGTACTGGAAATCTTACCTTAACTACACCATTAACAATTAATCAACAATTACGTTTCACCTCCTCAGGTAATCTTGCAGTAGGTGCTAACACCTTAACCTTAACTGGTTCTGGTTTAACAGCTTCTAGTACAGGAGGAATTACAACAACTAGTTCTTCTAATTTAGCTATAAACTCTAAATACCCTATTGTTCTTCCTGCTGCTGTTACTCAGCTTGCTTCCCTTTCAATTGATGGTGGTGCGGATGTTATAGGTGGTGCCTCGTTAAGCATTGGTACTTTAACATTAACTAATGGTAACTATACAATAGGTGGTGGAAATACTTTAACTGTAACAGGTACTTCAGCTTATACAGCTGGTAATGTTATCGGTTCTACAACATCTAATATGGTAGTAAATACTACGGGTGCTAGTACAATTGCTCCAATTTCTGGTGGTTTACAAGACCTTACTTTAAATGCATCTGGTGGTACAGTAACTTTTAATGGCAATGTTACCATTCATCGCGATTATACTCACACTGCAGGTATTGCTTCATTCGCTGCTCGTTTCCGTGTAAACAGAAATATTACATATACAGCTGGTTCAATAACTGGTGGTGCCGCTACAAGTTTGGTATTTGAAGGCACTCCTACGGTTACTAATACCTTACCAGAAGTTGCTCCTTTTGTAAAGTCGTTCCAGTTAAATAGGGCTTCTGGTACCTTTAACCTAGGTGGTACTTTACGTGTAACCGATTCATTACGCTTGACCGCTGGTGTACTTACCTTAAATGGTAACAACCTACGTTTTTCAGGAAACCAAGTTTCAGGTTCAGGAACTATTACTGCCGATGCTGCTGCAACTATTTATTTAGCTCCAACAGGTGCTGGTTTGTTTAGTTTGCCTTTTACAGGTGGTACTGCTTCTTTAGATAGTGTTGATATTAACCTAGCTAATAATGCAGACGAGCAAACCATTAATGCAGCGCTTACAGTAAATACTTTAAGTATTTCCAGAGGTTTGTTGAACTTAGGTAATAATATTACTGTTAACTCGGCTGCTATTCTTAATTCAAATGCCGATATTGATTTTGGCAACTTTACTGTTTCAGGAACAGGTAGCTTTACAACTTCAAGTGGCTCTACCTTAATTATTGGAAGTGCCGATGGTTTATCTGTATCAGGTGCTACTGGAAATGTACAAGTATCTGGAACAAGAACATTTAATGCGGGAAGTATTTATTACTATAATGGCAGTGCTGCTCAGGTAACAGGTAATGGTTTACCAAGTACTATAGGTGAATTGGTGATTGATAATGCTGCTAACGTTTCTTTAAGTTCAGATGTAAACGTAACCTCGTTAATTACCTTTAACGCAGGCAGACTTAACCTAAGCTCTAGCAGACTATCATATAGCGGCAATAGCGCAATCGATTTGAATTTAGCAGGTGGTTCTAATGCAAAACTTAGTCTTTTGGGTAGCAATGGAAATGTTAATTTGAATTTCCTTGCGTCTGCTGAATTGAACGACTTAGTAATTAATAGGTCTGGTAATCCAGTCATTAACCTAAACGATCCATTATTGGTAAATGGAACAATGGCGTTAACTGCAGGTGTTCTTTCAACATCTACAGCAAATGAACTTACCCTTGCCGATGGCGCAACCTATACTGGCGGTAGCGACGCTAGCCATATCCGTGGACCAATGCGTAAAATTGGTGGTACAGCATTTACGTTCCCTGTCGGAAAAACAGGCAGATATGCTCCGGCAGGTATTTCAGGTACTGGAAATGCTACCTCACAGTTTTCAGCAGAGTATTTTGCAGGTAATAACGTAGTTACTTTTGATACCAATAGTAGGGTTGTTAGCATTAAGCGTGTTACTGGTAAAGAGTATTGGGATATTTCAAGAATTGCTGGTAGCGAATCTGTAAACATTACCCTTCATTATTTGAGTGGTTCGTTTAGCCGTATCAATACTCCTGCTGATATTCGTGTTTGCCACTTTACTGGTGGTCAGTGGCAAGATTTAGGTGCTGGTGGCTTTACTGGCAATGCAACTGCTGGAACTGTTACTGCCAATATTCAACCTTCTTCTTTTTCACCATTTACCTTCGGTACAACTTCTGAATCTAACCCTCTTCCTGTAACGCTTACCAAATTCACTGGCAGAAATGTAAATGGTCAGGCGAATTTGTTCTGGACTACTGCAGCGGAATTGAACAACAGCGGTTTCGAAATTATGAAATCGACCGATGGTAAGAACTGGTCAGTTATCGGTTTTGTAAAAGGTGTGGGTACTTCTAACAAAGTAAACAACTACGCCTTTACCGATGCTAACTTGGTTTACAATAGCTTCTACAAACTACGTCAGGTCGATTTTGATGGCAAAACTACCGATAGCAAGTCTATCACTATCAATGCCAACACTACCGAATTGAGCGCAGTAGCTTATCCTAATCCGTTCAATAACACACTTAGCTTAACCATTGCAGCCAACAAGACCGAAAAGGGTAAGGTTACTGTATTAAACGTAGTAGGCAAGGTAGTTTCTGAAATGGAAGTAAACTTGGAAAACGGTGCTAATATCACTGAACTTCAATTAGCGAATTTACCTGCTGGTGTTTACACAGTTCGTGTTAACCAGACTAACGAAGTAGCTACCTTAAAAGTGGTTAAAAAATAAATACGCAGGTTCTGAATAAGATAGACCCTCAGCTTCGGTTGAGGGTCTTTTTTTATATTGTATTTTAAGTATATTTGAGAAAAAACAAAGTATAATGAAATTTCTGCATACGGCCGATTGGCATTTGGGTATCCGTTTAATGCACCGCGATAGGGGTGCAGAAATGGCGCTGTTTTTAGATTGGCTGTTTCAAGTTTTGAACGATGAAGGTATTGAATGCCTCCTTATTTCAGGCGATGTATTTGATAGCAGCAACCCATCTAATGCAGCAATGGAAATGTACTATGGCTTTTTAGCGAGGGCATCGCAAATACCCCATTTAGAGCGCATTATTATCACAGGTGGCAATCACGATTCGCCCTCAGTGCTTAATGCCCCTGCTGGGTTATTGAAGTATTTAAAAGTTACAGTTGTAGGTGCTACTACTGGCAACCCTGCCGATGAGTTGGTTGTTCTCAATGATAAGATTACAGGTAAGCCCAAAGCCATTGTGGCGGCAGTTCCTTTCCTAAGGGAGAAGGACTTGCGCAAGTCTATTATGGGTGAAAGCATTGAAGCCCGCACCCAAATTCTGATTGATAATACCCTTGCCCATTACAGAAACTTAGTAAACCTTGCTCAAGAAATGCAAGCAGGCGATATCCCTCTTATTGGGATGGGACACCTATACACCGCCAATGCCGATTTTTCAGATTCAGAACGTAATAACCAGATAGGTACCCTGGGGCATATCCCAGCGAGTGGCTTCCCTGCGGAGTTTAGCTATCTGGCATTAGGACATATTCATAAGCCACAAAGAGTGGGAGGTAAGGAGCATATTCGCTATTCTGGCTCTCCTTTGGCATTTAGCTTTAGCGAGGTTGCCGTACCCAAACGAGTAATTGTTTTTGATGCCATTACTTCAACACAAGTAACTGAAGTAAAGGAAATACCCACTCCGATATTTTCTCCTTTGATTCGGAAAACGGGGACTTTACAAGAGTTGCAGTTGTGGATAGAAACTTATAGCCATAACTACCCATTTCCTGCTTTGGTGGAGTTGAACTCTACCAGCATTGTAAGCAGAGATTTATTGCCAGAAAATAAGGATTTGGAAATAGTAGCAATCCGTCGCATATCGGAGCAAACAGCCAATAATGCCCAAGTAATTGAAGAAGATATTGCCAATAAACTAGATAACCTCACGCCTGAATATGTATTTGGACAGGTATTGGCAAAGAGCAGCATCCCTATGGCGGAGCAAGCCCTTTTAACTGATGCCTTTAATGAATTACTAAGTAGGCATTACGAAGGTTACCAAACTGAAAACCAAGCCACTAACGCATAAGAATAGGTATAATGAAAATTTTAAAAGTATCATTTCAGAATATTCATTCTATTGCCAAGTGCGATTTAGATTTCACCCAAGAACCCTTGGCAAGTGCTGGTTTGTTTGCGATAACGGGTCCTACGGGAGCGGGGAAATCTACCATATTAGATGCCATTACCCTTGCTTTGTATGGTCGCATTTTTCGCCATAAGGATGGGGCAAATCTCATTATGAGTAGGGGAGCAGGTTATGCAGAAGCCAACGTAGTTTTTGAAGGGGAAGGGAAGGCTATCTACCACGCCCAATGGAGCGATAGACGTGCTAGAGATAGGGCAGATGGTACCTTACAAGGTGCAAAAATGACTATTGCGAATGCCGAAGGAACTATTTTAGAATCGGGCTTAAATAAGGCAAAGTCGGTTATTATTGAAAAGGCAGGACTTGACTTTGAGCAATTCACCCGCTCGGTAATGCTATGTCAGGGCGCATTTAAGCAGTTTTTAGAAGCCGATAGAAACGATAGAGCCTCGTTACTAGAGCGATTAACCAGTTCCGAGATATATGGACAGCTTTCGGCTTTGGCGTATCAGAAATTTAAGGAAGAAGAATACAAGCACGCCAATTTGCAAAACCAGCATAGAGGTTTGGCTTTGTTAACCGAAGAAAGAATAGCGGAATTAAATGAAACTAGGGAGGAAATTAAACTACAAATTCAAACAATTGAAGCTGAGGAAAAGAGGGTAACTAGTGCAATTGATTTCTTTAATAAGGTGCGTTCCATTGAAGAAAAGATGGAGCAAGCCCAAAAGGATATTACAAAAGCCAAAGCAGAAGAAGCAGATTTTGAGCCAAGGAAACAGCAACTTGTTCAGCATAAAAAGGCAGTAGCTTTTAAATCTGAATTAGATAGTAAGGCAAGCTTGGAGGCTAAACTAAAGGGTCTTTTAGCTGATAAAGAACAGTTAGGTGAGCAGGTCGTAGCGCTAGATGCAGAAGTAACCAACTTAAAAGACCAGCAAGTCAAGGCAAAGGAAGACCTAAAGTGCTTACAGCAACGATGGGAAATTGCAGAGCCAAAGCTGCAAATGGCTGAAAATTTAGATAGTTTAATTGAAGTAGATAAAAAGCGGTTAGCCGCAGAAGAAGCTGTTTTCAATACCTTATTAACCAATATAGCGCAACTGCAAAAGGCTTTTGACGAAACGAAATCAGCTCTTGAAATTACCCAGGATTCCGTAGCCTCGCATAATAAATGGTTAGCAAATAATGCCATTGATAAGGATTTGCCGGTGGTATTGGCTGAAATTGAATCGTTAGGCAAGCAACATAAAGAGGCGGAAACTGCGATAGTTTCCTCTGAAAGGGAGTTGATAGTATTAAACGAGCAACTTCAAATTTCAGTTCAAAAGCAAGAAGAAGCTGAAAAGGAAATAGAATTAGAAACTGCAAATCAGCAAGCTATAACCTCCCAATTAGAGGAATTAGAGAAACAAAGTAAAGAATGTCTGGGTAATACTTCAATAGCTGAATTACGTACTAAGCAACAAGATTATCCCAAAACGATAGTTCAATTACAACAAGCAGAAAAAGACGAGAAACAGGCTTTTGAAATAACCAATAAGCTTAAGGAAGATGGTGAGGTTTTACTAAAATGGAAAGCAAATCTTGAAGAAATTGGGCTGGGCATTGAACAATTGGAAATAGGCAAATTCCAAGCTGAAAGTACAGTTAAGGACAAAGACCGCTTATTACTTCAAAGTAGGCTCATTGCCAAATACGAAGATGATAGGGCAAAGTTAGTTGCAGACGAACCTTGCTATTTATGCGGTTCAACCGAGCACCCTTATGCAAATGATCAGGTACAACCAACTGTAAATGAAGATGAATTAGCTTTAGATAAAGCCAAGGAAACTTTGCAGGAAATAGTAAAGCAACTGAATTTGTCTATTCAGGAGCAAACCAAGTTATCTGAACAGATAAGCAATAAAGAAGCAGTTATTCTTAGTGAGCAAGAAAATCTTGGTAAGTTACAATCGGCTGTTAAGGCAATAATTGAACAAAGTTCTAGCAATTCTTATTGGAAGGAAACTATTGCCGAAACCCTCACTTTCTTGAAAAATGAGATAGTGGAAGTTCAAAATGCAGTTAAGCGATTTGAAGAAATTGACAGTGAAATTGCGCTGCAAAAGCAACAAAGTATCGTAATATCTGAAAGACTTAATTTAGCTAATACAGGTTACGTATTAGCAAAACAACAAGCAGAAACAACCAAAGAAACTATAGCCAAAGCCAAACTTACTTTAGCAGAATTAAAAGAAAAGCTAGGGACTATCACTGATACATTAACACAAAAACTGAGTCCTTTTGGTCTGGTTTACAGCGATGGTGTTTCAACTGTTCTCCGAGAAAGAAGCCAAGCTTTCTTAGAAAGACAACAAGCCTTGGAACAAGAACAAGCCAAGGTGCAAGACTTGACCACAAAGCTTGCAGGTATTACAGCAAGCCTTGAGGCAGGAAAGACTGAAAAGGAAAGTAAAGAAGCAAGTCTTGCCGTTTTAAAGAATGGTATTGACGAAAATACCTCAAAGCGAGGGGAGGTATTGGATTGGAAATACAATGTAATTGATACTCGAAATAGATTAAAAGACCTCATCTTAAAGGCTACAAGTAATGAAGAAATTACCAGCAAGGCCTTTACAGATGCGGAACTGAATTTAGAGAAGCAAAGAACCAGGCTTTCTGAATTATCTACTCAAATTGAAAAGGAAACAATTGCGCTTAATCAAATTACAGTGTTGCTAAACAAGGCAATTGTTAGCTTGAACTTTGGAAGTATTGAAGCGATGGCATTGGCTATACTTTCGCAGGAGCAAGTGAGTGAAATTGAAACACAAGCTGCTGCCATTACTAAATCGCTTACTGAAAATGAGGCCTTGTTCAAAAAGCTGACCGAGGAATTAGATGAGCTTGTATTACAAGATATGGGCGAAATAGTAATTGACGATTTAATTATTGAAGCTTCTCAATACAAAGAAACCATTAAACAACTCTCTGAAAAGCTAGGCGATATTAATGCCCAATTGAATGCCAATGATCAAACCAAGCAATCGGCACAGCAGCTATTGGAAGAAATTGAAAACCAAGTAGTTATAAAACAACGCTGGTCGCTTTTGAATAACTTGATTGGTTCGGCCGATGGGAAGAAGTTTAAAGCCATTGCCCAAGAATTTACCTTGGAATACTTGGTTTCTCTCGCCAATAAATACTTGCAAACGATTAGCGATAGGTATTCCCTTATTCCTAAACCTGACTTACAACTTTCCATTACCGATGCTTACCAATCGGGTAGTGAGCGTTCTGTGAGTACTTTATCGGGTGGCGAAAGCTTCTTAGTGAGTTTATCACTGGCGTTAGGCTTATCAGATATGGCAGGAAGTCGTACTGAAATAGGTTCCTTATTTATTGACGAAGGCTTTGGTACTTTAGATCCTGAAACCTTAGATATTGCCATTGGCGCTTTAGAAAACCTGCAGCATAGCAGGAATAAATCTATCGGTATTATTTCCCACGTTGAGGCTCTTAAAGAAAGGATTACCACCCAAATCCAGGTAGTGAAAGGTAAAGGTGGCAAGAGTTATATCAGGCCGTTTGCTGAATTAGAAACAGCCTGATAGTAGCTATTCCGATGCCTTACTCTTGCGCTTTTCAGCTAAGTGCTGGAGTAGGGTATCGGTACGTTTTTCGCCTATGATGGCTTGAAGAGCTGGTCTGTCGCCCTCGTTAAGTTTACTCACAGCTTTAAACTGCTTCATAATTTTAGCAAGTGTAGCATCGCCAAAGCCTGGTAAATCTGTAATGGTAGAGTGTAAGGCACTTTTACTACGCTTATTGCGGTGGTGGGTAATGCCAAAACGGTGGGCTTCATCACGCAAAAACTGAATCAATTTTAACGATTCTGACTTTTTGTTGATGTATAACGGCAGCGGATCTTCTGGGTAATACAATTCTTCTAAACGCTTGGCAATGCCAAGAATAGGTATTTGTCCGTATAGGTTTAACTCCTTTAAAGCTTCAACTGCAGCCCCTAGCTGACCTTTACCTCCATCTATCACAATAAGTTTTGGTAGGGGTAGTTCCTCCTCTAAAACGCGCTTATAACGCCTGCCCACAATTTCACGCATCGAAGCAAAATCGTCGGGACCTTCAACGGTTTGGATATTATAATGCCTGTAATCCTTTTTGCTTGGTGCGCCATTTTTAAAGCATACCATTGCCGCTACAGCATTGGTTCCTTGAATGTTAGAGTTATCGAAACACTCGATATGGTCTGGGATTTCTTTCAGTTTTAAATCGGCTTTTAATTGCAAAAGCACTCGCATACTAGGTTTTTGCTTCGGCGTTTTTTCCTGCATTCGTTCCTTGCGGTAGAACATTGCATTTTTCATTGCCAAATCAACCAACTTCTTCTTATCGCCAATTTGAGGAACGGAGATATTGGTGCCAGGGATTTCAATTTCCCAAGGCGTATTACTTATGATTTCCTTGTTTTGGCTATTGAACATCTCTCGAATGTTCACCGCTGCAGAGGCTAAAATTTCGGCATCGCTTTCATTCAGCTTCTTCCTAATGTCAAGGTTAAATACATTTACAATGGAGCCAAAAACCACATTAAAGTAGTTGATATACGCCCTTTCTTCGGTACTGTGGATCGCGAAAACATCAATATCGTTCAGGTTCGTATTTACGATTAACGACTTGGCTTGGTAGTTTTCAATCAAGTCCAGTTTCTCTTTTGCCTTTTGGGCCTTCTCATACTCCATTAAGCTGGCGTGGTGCATCATTTGCTCACGGAAGTAGTTTTTTGGGGTAGCCAAATTGCCCTTCAAAATACTGGCAACAGCCTCTATTTGGGTGCGGTATTCACTTTTACTTTCCTTGCCTACGCAGCCACCTTTGCAATTTCCAATATGATATTCTAAGCATACTTTCCATTTGCCATCTGCAATGGTAGCCTCTGTTAATGGCAAACGGCAGTTCCTAATTTGAAATAGTTTTTTGAGTAATTCCAGCATCGTGTTAATCATTTTAACACTAGCATACGGACCGTAATATTGCCCTGGGGTTACCCTCCTTCTTGTTGCAAATACCCTTGGAAAAGGCTCTTTTGTAATTACTACGAAAGGGTAAGTTTTATCGTCACGCAGCAAGATATTATATCTAGGCTGATGCTGCTTAATCAAGCTGTTTTCCAGCAATAGGGCATCGTACTCGGTATTTACAACGGTAAACTCCAAGCGGCTTATCAAGCTTACCAACCTGCGGGTTTTTCTTTCAAGCGCGTGTTTATTGGTAAAATAGGAGGTAACCCTTTTCTTTAAATTTTTGGCTTTACCTACATAAATAAGCTCATTTTCAATATTAAAATAACGGTACACTCCCGGTTCTTCAGGGAGGCGTTTAATGCTTTCTTTAAGTTCTTCTCGGTTGGCAATCATCAGTATTTATAACACAGCTACTATACTTTACGTTTTACAAGGGCATCAAAAATCGTATGCCTTGTAATTGAGCGTTCAACAAATTTAGCTAAACTTGCAGGCGTTTTAATCAAACTGATTTATTTGCGTTACTTAAAGCAATGAAAAAAATATTAATTCTGGCAACTGCCTTGCTAACCTTCCAAAGTATGGAGGTTTTTGCGCAGAAAAAAACTGCAGCTAAACCAGCAAAAACTGTTGTAGCAACTACTCCTGCCCCAACCCCTAAGAAAGCTGATTTAAGCACCAATTACAGTGAATTGCTACGTGTTGGTGATTCAGTAGTAACAGTGGCAGAGTTTGATTATGTGTACAAAAAGAACAACAATTCAGATTCTTTGTACGTAAAGCAGAATTTAGATGAATACATAAACTTATTCACTAAGTTCAAAATGAAGGTTTTAGATGCGTATAGCGCAGGTTTAGATACTACTAACTCATTCAAGAAGGAATTAGAAAGTTATAGAAAGCAACTAGCGCAGCCATATCTGACTGAAAAGAAGGTTTCTGAGCAATTGGTTAAGGAAGCTTACGAGCGCATGAAGTTCGAGATCAATGCCAGCCATATCCTTATTATGGTTACGCCTGATGCCGCCCCTTCTGATACGCTAGCCAAGTTTAAGAAAATTCAGGATATCAGGAAAAAAGCAATGGCAGGTGCCTATTTTGAAGACCTTGCCAAGCAATACTCTGAAGACCCTTCTGCACAGCAAAATTCTGGAGCCTTAGGTTACTTCACTGCTTTAGGAATGGTATATCCTTTTGAACAAGCAGCTTACAGTACGCCTGTTGGAAAGATATCTAACATCGTAAGAACTCGTTTCGGTTACCATATTTTAAAGGTGAACGATAAGCGTCCGAACCAAGGTCAGGTGAAGGTGGCGCATATTATGGCGAAGTTCCAAGCTGGACAGAGCAAAGCCGATAGCACTGCTGCTATTCAAAAAATTGACGAGATTAGTAAGAAATTAGCTAAAGGTGAATCGTTTGAAACTCTTGCTCAGCAGTTTTCTGACGACCAAGGCACGAAAGACAAAGGCGGAGAATTGCCAATGTTTGGTGCTGGTCAAATGATCCAAAAGTTTGAAGATGTTTCATTTGCTATTAAGAAAGTTGGTGACATAAGTAAGCCTTTCCAAACGCAATATGGTTTTCATATTGTGAAGTTATTAGATAGAAAATCGTTAGAGCCTTTTGCGGAATTAGAAACGTCTATCAAGGATAAAGTAAGCAGAGATAGCCGTTCAGAATTGAACCAAACTGTATTAATTGCAAGATTACGCAAAGAAAACCAAGTAGTTGAAAACTTGCCAAACCTGAAAAGAGGTACATCAGATATTGATACTAGCTTAATTAGCCAAAAGTATAAAGTAGGTGTAAGCCCTATGGATGCGATTACAGTCCTTACTATCAAAGGTAAAAACTATACTGCTGGCAACTTCAAGACTTTCTTGGTGGGTAACCAATCAGCTCATAAGAGCTCAGATTTACAGTATTTAATAAGCCTTCACTACAAGGACTTCGTAAACCAAACATTACTTGATTTCGAAGAGAAAAACCTAGAAAGCAAATACCAAGATTTCCGTATGCTAATGCGTGAATACCGTGAAGGTATCCTACTTTTTAGTCGTATGGATAATAAAGTATGGAGCAAAGCAGTAGAAGATACCACTGGTTTACGTAGCTATTTTAACAACAATGTAAACAAGTACAAGTGGGATACCCGTGTTAAGGCTACTATTTACAATGTAAAGGATACTGCTACTTTAAGTAAAGTAAAGCAAATGTTGGCAATGAAATCGTTCCCAGTAGCTGAGCCAACTTTTAAGGCGGTTGTATATGCAAAGAATGAAGTGAAGCAAGACCCTGCCGCAAAATCTACTTTGCAAGCCTTGGGCGATTTCTTAAGAAGGGATAAGAACTTATCGGTAGAAGTAGTTGCTTATGCAGATAAAGCTGAAAAGAAAAAGACCGATATTAAGCGCGCAGAAACTGTGAAAGATAGCCTTGTGAAATATGGTGCAAGTCCTGCCCAAATCACTACAAGATTGGCAGCTAAAACTGAGTTAAACACAGCGTCTCCAGCCGATAACCAAAAAGTAATCTTCAATATGAAGAGTAGTTCACCTAAAGCTTTAGAAAGAGTATTGAATACCAATGCTCCTTTAACAGTTCAAGTTACTGATGGGGCTTTCCAAAAAGGTGAAAACAAGCTATTAGATGGTCTTACTTGGAAAGCAGGCACACAAACCATTACCCAAGGCGAACGCACTATGTATGTGATTATTCACGGCATTGAACAACCTAGAAATAAAACCTTGGATGAGTGCAGAGGAACTGCCATTTCAGATTTTCAGACTTACTTAGAAGCTGATTGGTTAAAGTCGTTAGCAGCTAAGTATCCTGTAAAAATTAATAAGGCTGTGATGGATAGCATTATTAAGAAATAGGTTTATCTAGATATTGTAATACCAAAAGAGCACCGCAGTTATGCGGTGCTCTTTTGGTATTATTTGCTTGCTTCAAAGCAATTGGCTAATGCTTATAACTTGTTTATTTTAGCAGCGCCACCATCAAGTACGTTGCTTACATAGCCTTTAATATCAGTGAACTTTTGTTCAACTGAGTTTTCTAAGCCTTTTTCAAGATCGGTAAACTTATCTTTGATTTTTTTGCGGGTATCGCTCCCCTTATTAGGGGCCATCAATATGCCTACTGCTAAGCCAGCTGCAGCGCCAGCTAAGAAAGAAATCAGGATTTTGCTTGTGGGATTTTCCATGGGTTTTGTTTTATGTTTGGGTGAGTCCATACTTTAAATTTACTCATTTTAAAGCATTAGTACACTATTTATTTACAGATAGTTAAACAGATTGAGCAATTTCTTCTCTTGCCTAGATGTAGTTAGTTTTCAACTAGCACTTTCCAAGGTTTAATATTTTGATACTTGTAAAATTTATGCTTTTATTTACTATTAAAACCGTATTTCTAGAGCTATATAAATATTTAGATTCTGGTTTAAAGTCTTATTTTAGTTCTTATGAATAAAGCAATATACAGGATTTTACTCTTGGTAATTTGGGTTTGCCTATTCAGCATATCAAGTGCTAAAGCAGAACACATTACAGGTGCAGATATTTCTTACAGGCATATAAGTGGAAATACTTATGAATTTACGCTTCAAGTATTTGCCGATTGCGATGTGGTGGCTTCGCCTCCAAGATTTTATAGCATCAATTATGGTTCGGCAATATGTGGTGTATCAGGCTCTTTTGATGTTAACCAAGTATCGGAAACAGATATAAGCCCTGTTTGCCCTACTACCAGAAGTTCTTGCCAAGGAGGTACTGGTCCTGGTATTAACAGATATATTTACAGAGGTAGGGTTACATTACCGAATGCTTGTGCCGATTGGTCTTTCAGATGGCGTGAATGTAATCGAGCAGATGGTATAGCTAACCTTAATCCAGGTACCTACTGTTTGTTTTTGGAAGCTAAATTGAATAACCTAAATGGTAATAATAGTTCGCCAAACTTTACAAACGATGCTAATGGCTTTGTTTGTATTAACCAATTAACTGAATACAACCCTGGTGCAGTAGAAAGCGATGGCGATAGGCTTAGTTTTACCTCAATAAGTCCGTTAACCAATATCAATACCAATATCCCATTCAGAACAGGTTTAACACCAACCAACCCGCTGCCGAATACTACTGGTTTTTCAGTAGAAAATTCAACTGGCAGAATTAGCTTTACTTCAACTGCGGCACAGCGTTCGGTAATTACAGTATTAGTTCAAGAGTTTAGAAACGGTACTTTTATTGGTAGTGTTATGCGCGATATGCAGTTCTTAGTGCGCGATTGTGCTAATGAATTACCAGTAATTTCTGGAATTGATAGTACTAGTAGTTATGAGATTAATGCTTGTGCTGGTGAACAACTTGTCTTAAATTTTATTGCTACCGATGCCGATGCTGGTCAGAATATTAGTTTAGGGTACTCTGGTGGTTTGCAAGGTGCAAGATTTACCCAACAAAGGTTTAGCAATAGGCAAAGAGGTACCTTGCGTTGGACTGTACCAAATAATACTAGTTCCGGGACTGCCATATTTACAATTATTGCTACCGATAACGCATGTCCTGTTGTTGGGCAACGCTCCGCCACTTTTACCATAAGGTATAGTAGCAGTCTTAGTATAGAAGGTCCGGACCTTATTACTAGGGTTTGTACTACTGCAACCATTTTAAGACCAGTAATTTCTGGCGGACAACCACCTTACACATACCTATGGCCAAATAATAGCACGTCAGATACATTTAGTACCGATAGTTCTGGTATTGTATGGTTACAAGTTACTGATAACCTAGGTTGCAGCATAGTTAAGAACTATGTTTTAAGTTCTGAAATTTCTTCTAGATTTGATTCTTTGCTATTCTGTTCAACTTCTGGAACAACCCGAGTAATTGTAGATACATTAGCAGTTACAGGTACTAACTGGGCTTTTGACGGAGGTTCTACTTTTACAACTCGTTCAATAAGACCATTGCTGCCACCAGGCGATAACAAGTTTTCATTAACATTAACTGATACGCTTGGCTGTGTTAAAATTCTGAGAGATTCAATAGTAGTTTGCCCAAGCCCACCTAGGTTCAGGTTTGAAGTACCAGATTCTGTTTGTTGCTTAGAAAACATTAATATTCCATTTTTTCCATCGGACTCATTGCCACAGTGCAAAATCCGAAATGTTGAATTGTTTTTGAATGGGAGGCTAGTTAATAATTTTGCTTTCTCGGCAGGTTTAAGGACTGCTGCTAGAATGCCCGCTGCAGATGAAATTCAATTTCAATTTCCGAGAGGTTATTTGTCAGATACTGGTGGTGTAGTTCCTATTTCTTTTAGGTATACTTCTATAGGAGGTTGTGAATCAACTTTTGATACGCTTATAAATGTTTTGCCATATACCGATGCAAGACTAAGCTTTGATCAACTCTTTTTACCTTGTAGTGAATTAGATTCTGTGGCTAGGGTTACAGCTTACAGTTTAAGGAGAGGATACAATGTAACGCTAAGTGCATTTGGATTAGATGGCTTAGTAATTACTAGCGATTCAGTTTTCTCAGATACAGATACTTTGCAGGCGGCAATCAGGTTCCGTGGCCATGGTAAAATTGCCCTTGAGTTAGTTAATGGTTCTGGCTGCAAAGTATTAGATACTTTCTATGTAAATTATCCTATAAGGGCATCGGCTGGTGTGACTAACTCTTGCGAACGCAATACTCCTGTACGTTTTGTGAACAATTCAAGGAGTAATTTTCCAATTGATTCAGTTCGTTGGGACTTTGGCGATGGAAGTTTTTCCAATCAAGATGCCCCTACACACATTTATGCCAATGAAGGCGTTTATTCTGGTACGTTAACTGTAATTGATACCTCTGGTTGTCGTTCGTCAACCAACTTTACAGCAACTCATGCTTGGGTAACAAAACGGTTTGCAATAAGCAAGGATACCATTTGTTTTGGAGAAAGCATTATGATAAGGCCAAACACTTCGGCTTTAGATAGTACTTATACTTACCTGTTTTTCGGTAGTAGCAGCAGAAATTATTCAGACAGTAGCGCTGCTAAAATTAGTTATGAATATCCTGTTCAGGGTAATCAAAGGCTTATACATAGGTTAAACTATGGAGCAGGTTGTTCAGAGTTAGATACACTTCCTATATTTATAATCTCGCCTGTAGAGTTAGGAGTAAATCTGACTAATAACTGTATTGAAGATACTGCCATTATAACTGCAAGAGTAATTAATACTCCTTCAACTATTGTTGAGTATAAATGGAATTTACAATTTAGCCCTACTAGAAATGGTACCTATACTTTTCTAGATTCATTAAGAGGGTTTACCATAAGAAAGTACTTTCCAAGTCGTGGTTTTGTAAAAGCAAGACTTACAGTAACCACTCAGCAAGGTTGTGTTACTGATTTTGATACAACCTTCAGAATAGTTGAAGTAGCACAGCCAGTTATAACAACATCTGGCAACTGTTTAAATGAACCTGTGTTTTTTGCTTTTGATTCTACCTCAGATTTATATGAAAATATAGAGAGTATTAGGTATGATTTTGGCGATAATACCTTTTCGCAAAGCTCCAATGGCAGAACAAATAAGTTTTACAATGCCACAGGTACCTACAATATAGTTGCCACTGCATTTAGCAATGAGGGATGTTTTAATACAAGACAACTTACTTTAATTATAAATCCGGTACCTACGGTTGCTTTCAGGGCCGATAGTATTTGTTTAGGTACTAGAATGGAATTCGATGCATCGGCTAGTGCTGTAGAAGGTGGCATTGCCGATTATTTATGGGAGTTTGATACATTAGGTACTGGCACAGGTGTTACTACTTCTTTTGCTTGGCCATTTAATGGCACATTTAATACCAAACTAACCGTAATTGGTAATAATGGCTGTTCAAATACCTTAACCAAACAAGTAAAAGTATTCCAGTTGCCAAAAGCCGACTTTACATTTGATCCTGAATTGTTGGTAAAAGGAGACCCTATTCTTTTTACCGATGCATCTGAAAATGCATTAACCTGGCAATGGGATTTTGGCGATGGCGAAACTTTCTTTACAAGAAATGCATCTGAACGTAGCCCAAGCCATATTTTTAAAGATATAGCTCAGTTTAATGTCCGCTTAATTGTTACCAGTGGTTCAGGTTGTTCAGATACTATTATAAAGCGAGTAGATTTGAGTCCGAAATTGTTATTGCCAACTGCCTATACCCCAAATGGCGATGGTAATAACGATTCATTGGTAGTGATAAAACGCTTTATGAAGCAAATTGATGAGTTCCTGATTTACGACCGATGGGGACGTAAAGTTTGGGAAAGCAACAAGCAATTTGACGATGCTTGGGATGGCAAAGTAAATGGTGTGTTGGCTGAACAAGGTGTTTACCAAGTCTTTTTAAAGGCTACTACCATCTATGGCGACCCAATAAGTGTTAAAGGCAGCGTAACCTTAATCAGATAACAGGCAACATGAAAAATACATATCACTATTTTGGGAAAGTTGCCTTGTTGTTAGTCTTGATTATTTCTTCAATGGAAGTTAATGCTCAAGATTTAAGATATAGCCAGTTCTTTAATACACCTTCGTTACTTAATCCGGCATTAACTGGCATTATGCCAAGTGATTATAGGGTAGGTATCATTCACAGAAAGCAATGGATATCGTTACAGAATCCATACACGAGCTTTAGCGGATATGCCGATTATAACATTAAGAGGTCAGGCAAAAAACTAAGTAAAATAGGTTTAGGGCTTACTTTTAGCAACGATAATGTTGGTAACGGAATCTTTGTAAATAATCAGGTTTTGTTGGCCTCATCATTTCAGTTTAGGCTCAATAAAAGAGCAACAAAGCATATAGTTTTTGGATTGCAGGGTGGGGCAGTTACTAAGAGTTTAGACCAAGCTAAATTGATTTATGCCTCTCAATTTAATCCTGATCAGTTTGCTTTAGATCCAAGTAAGGCATCAGGAGAACAAACATCAAATAATGCTTTTGTGCCACTATTACACTTTGGAACCATGTTTACCAATAAGGTAAATAAGAGGTTTAGTTATGTAGTAGGGCTTTCGGCTTATAACCTTATTCCTAATTCTGAAGATTACATTGATAATATAATTGGAGATGGAGCCAAGAATGCATCATTAAGGTCTCAAGCCAATTTAGGTGCCGATATAGTAGTGAATGAAAAACTTGCCCTTTCTCCTCAAGTTCTTATTGCCATGCAAGCTGGTAGTAATGAAGTAAATGCAGGAGGTATTGCTAAGATAAAATCGCCTTTTCAAATGAATTCAAAGCCTGTAGATTTGGAAGCAGGCCTGTTTTATAGATTAGGCGATGCAGGGGTTGTATATGGAGGTGTTATGTATAACAATATCCGTTTAGGGATAAGTTATGATTTTAGTTACTCGCAAGTGCGTAATGTAAAACCTAGCGGTAATAACTTATATTCAGGTAGTTATGAAGTAACTCTAACTTATTTTGGCTTTTTACAAAGATTAATACCAGGACCCGTAACCATACCATGCAGTACATTTTAAGAACAATAACCCTGGTAGTTTTATTGAGTATTAGCCTAAACGCAATAGCTCAAAAACGTAATTACGATGCCTATTCTGCATCTAAAAGAAGAAAGTTAGCAGATGCTACCCTAAAAGCAGGTTCGCCATATTCTGCAATTGAGCATTTGAAAGCACTAACTTTAAAGGATCCTCAAAATGCAGAGCTAGCCTTCGATTTAGGAAACGCATACTTAGTAGCCAGAGATTATGGAAAGGCGGCAGATTGCTTTCGTAATGCAGTTAGTTTAGATAAAAAAAACAAAGTACCTGCCAATTTTAAACTTGGGCAGGCTCTTAAGTATCAAGGCAAATACACCGAGGCAAAACAAGCTTTCATTGATTTTACAAAACAGAATTTTCCATCAAGTGGGAAATTGAATTATAAAATTGCTGTATCTGAAGAGTTGCAAGGTATAGAGCAGGCAATGGCATTAATACAGCTAGCTCCTATTGAAGGGAAAATTGTGAATGAAACAGAGGTGAATATTCCTTATTCAGATTTCTCGCCGAATTATGCGCCTGATAGCTCCTTGATTTTTGCATCGCTCCGTCAGGATTCTGTAATCTATTTGGAAGAGGATGAAGTAAATACCTATTTCGTAAAGTTATATAGTGCCACCAAAGGCGAAGCTGGTTTTCAGAATCCTCAAAAGATGGACGATTATGATTATGGTGCAGAACATAGTGCAAATGGAGCTTACAATGCCGATAAAACTCGTTTCTATTTTAATAGATGCGAAACTAATAGCCAGGGAAAAACAATTTGTGAGTTATATGTAGTAAGTTCTGAAGGCGATAAGGCGGGGAAACCCGAGTTGGTGAAAGCTGCTGGAAAGGGTAGTTTTACTACTACTCAGCCTACTATTGGTAAAATTATAGTGAAGGGCAAGCCAATAGAGGTAGTTTATTTTTCATCTAATAGGCCTAGTGGTGTTGGTGGTTTTGATATTTGGTATTTAACCTACGATCCTGAAACAAAAAAATATGGCAGAGTTACGAATGCTGGGAAAAATATCAATACCAAATACGATGAAATTACCCCATACTACCATCAGCCAACGAACCGATTATATTATGCTTCTAATACTGTAATGGGTTTGGGGGGATACGATTTCTTCTTTGCTGAAGGAGAAGAAAATAAGTTTAGTTTGGGAGCTAATTTGGGCTATCCATTAAATAGTAGTGCCGATGACCAATACCTTGTTATTGGTGCTAATGATAGGAAGGGATTTCTGGTATCTAATAGACCAGGTGGTAAGGCTTTATTAAGTCCTACCTGTTGCGACGATATTTATAATTTTGAATTATTAAAACCTTTAAAGGAAGGAACCAAAGCACAACAGCAAATAGCTAAGCAAACCGAAGAAGTAATTACTAATGATAGTAGTGCTTTTGCTCAGAATTCAAATTCTGAAGATGGATCTGACAGCGGTAACAACAGTGAATCTAACAGTGGTAAAAAGTCTGTAAGGAAGCAGCTTACTGCTAAGGAAAAGCGTGTTGAAGCTGGTATTAAGCGCTGGAAAGATAAATCTAAGGGCGGAAAAAAAGGTATCAATGCTAATACCCCAGATACCGAGGTACTAAATACGGCTAAGGATAAAATAAACCCATCTAAAGAGATTAAAATTGAGGAGTTTATTCAAACCCAAGAAAAGCCGATTATGGAAATAGATATTCTTTTTGATTTTAATAAGGATATCCTAAAGTCAATGTATTACAGTAAAATTCAGTCATTCCTTAAGGTAGCTACACAATACCCTGATGCTAGGATATCTATTGAAGCCCACACCGATTCAGTAGGGACTAGTAGTTATAATGTAGATTTAGCAGAACGAAGAGCTGTATCGGTAGTGCGTTACTTATTAATGAACGAAACCCCTG
Organism: Cytophagaceae bacterium; assembly: GCA_027487695.1. Lineage (GTDB taxonomy): Bacteria > Bacteroidota > Bacteroidia > Cytophagales > Flexibacteraceae > JAIYDB01. The sequence goes on from JAIYDB010000124.1 coordinate 23,813, forward strand.
AAGAATTGCTATTAAGTAGAAGCTTTGGCGAAAAGAGACCACGTGCCGCAAATACCAATGCCGATGGTACCGATAATGCCGCAGGTAGGGCTTTGAACCGTAGGGTGACTATGGTATTGATTAAGTAATACCACTATTGCAGTAGGGATTACTTATTTTTGGGAATGAAGAAGCAACTGCGGTGGCGAATAGCTCAGTATTTTGAGGTGAGGTGGTGGAAAAACTATCTTGCTCCTAAAGATTGGGATGTGTATTTGAATTGGAAAAAAGGCTATTGGCAGGGTATTTTAAATACGATATCGCCAGTAGTTACTATTTCAACAGATACTACCTTGGCCGATATTGGCTGCGGACCCGCAGGAGTTTTTATTGCCTTTCCCAAGCAAAAGGTATTGGCTTTAGATCCTTTACTAGAGCAATATGAAGCCAATATTCCTGCCTTTAAGCGCAGTAGTTTTACTAATGTTCAGTTTTTAGCCCAGCCATTTGAAACGTATGAGGCTAAAAGCCAGCAAGATGTCGTGTTCTGTATGAATGCTATTAACCATTTTCAAGATTTGAAAGGAAGTTTTAAGCGTTTGCAGGCCATGGTGGCACCCAAAGGATACTTAGTGATTACCATTGATGGCCACCGATTTTCTTTTTTTAGGTGGTTGTTTAGTAGGGTGCCTTTAGATATTTTGCACCCGCATCAGTACTATTTAACTGAATATGAGCGAATGGTTAATAATAAGGAGTTTGACCTGGTGCTTACCCATTTACAAAAAAAGGAACCTCTGTTTAATCATTACTTATTGGTGTTTAAAAGACGGAGCTAATGAATATGGTAACCCAATTATTGCAAAGTTGGTGGGACCTTATTTATCCGCCTTACTGTGCAGCTTGCGAGGCAACCCTAACTGAGGAAACAGGGGAGTTGTGCCTCAGCTGTTTAACTGGTTTACCTGTTTCTGGCATTTCAGAAGTTGAAAACAATTGGATAGCCCAAGAACTGATAGAGAAGGTGCCACCAGTATCTGGTCACGCGTTATATAGTTTTAGGCAAGGCAATAATATTCAACGGCTTATCCATAATATCAAGTATCGAAAAAGACCGCAAGCTGCTTATGAGATTGGTTTACAGCACGGTGCGGTGCTTAAAAGTACCACTATTGCCCAAGCCGATGCTATTGTCCCCGTGCCTATGGCAGCCAAACGATTAGCAGAAAGAGGCTATAACCAAGCCCAGCTATATGCAGAAGGCCTTTCTAAGACAATGAAAATACCTGTGCAAGAATTGCTTTTGAAAGATACCTTCCTAAAGTCACAAACTAAGTTAGGGAGAGAGCAACGCTACCAAAATGTGGCTGATAGTATGCATATCCCAGAACCAAGTTTAGTTGTAGGAAAGCATCTGATTATAGCGGACGATGTATTTACTACAGGGGCTACTATGGCAGCTTGTGCCAGGTTATTATTCGATGCTGGGGCAAAGCATATTTCCGTTGTAACTATGGCTATTGCACGAGGCTAAAACAAACCATTGATACTATCAAATGATACCATTAGGCAAATACAAACATTATAAAGGCAATGATTACCAAGTAATTGGCATTGCAACCCACAGCGAAACTTTAGAAAAACTTGTGGTTTACCAAAAACTATACGACGATTATAGTTTGTGGGTACGTCCACTTGCTATGTTTATGGAAAACGTTGAGGTAAATGGGGAAAC
>JAIYDB010000083.1 GCA_027487695.1 Cytophagaceae bacterium
GACGAAGTAAAGGCCAAGTTAGCTGCTGGCGAACCTTATGTAATTCGTTTGAAAGTGCCTAGAAAAGAAGAAGTTAGGCTGAACGATATTATCAGAGGTTGGGTGATGGTACATACCGCAACCCTTGACGATAAGGTATTGATGAAGAGCGATGGAATGCCAACTTATCACCTTGCTAACGTAGTGGACGACCACCTGATGGAAATTACCCACGTAATTAGAGGTGAAGAATGGTTGCCAAGTGCGCCTACCCACGTACTACTTTACAGATACTTAGGTTGGGAAGATACCATGCCTCGTTTTGCACACTTGCCATTGTTACTAAAGCCAGATGGCAACGGTAAACTAAGCAAGCGCGATGGTGAAAATGGCGGCTACCCAGTATTTCCATTAGAGTGGAAAGAACAAGAAGAAGGTCGTACCATTATGGGCTTTAGAGAAGAAGGCTATTTGCCAGAAGCTTTAATGAACTTCTTAGTGCTATTAGGTTGGAGCCCTGGCGATAACCGAGAGTTATTTACCAAAGAAGAACTTATTCAACAGTTTAGCCTAGAGCGCATTGGTCAGGCAGGAACAAAGTTTGATATTGCTAAAGCCAAGTGGTTTAACAGACATTATCTATTACAAAAATCAGAAGCTGAGCAAGCAGTATTCTTGCAGGCCGATTTAGATAAGCACGGAATTACAGCATCGGCTGAGATGGTGCAGCAGGTTTGCGCTTTGGTGAAAGATAGAGTAAACTTCCCATCAGATTTTTGGGCGGAGAGTCACTTTATTTTCCAAACCCCAACCGAATACAACAAAGAATTAATCGGCAATAAGTGGACCGAGGAAGCAGTACAGGTACTCACCGCCATTGCCACCAAGTGGGAAACCACCGATGCGCTTACCGTGGAAGATGCCAAGCACCAAGCCCACGAAGTAGCAGAAGGCTTAGGTATTAAGCCAGGCAAAGTAATGGGCGCCTTACGTTTTGCAGTAACCGCCGCCATGCAAGGACCAGATTTGATGGGGATGATTGCTATATTAGGTGGCAAAGCCGCATCTGCAAGGATAAAGACAGCTTTGTCGCAATTGGCGTAAGTTATTATTTAATGATTTTAACCCCGAATGGTGAAGACTGTTCGGGGTTTTTTGTGGGGGTTAATGTTTTAGTTACAATTTTTCTTGAAAAATAGCGTATTTCAACAATCTAAACGTTTATGTTGAATGAAAGCAATTTTTCAAAGTTTACTTTTGTTAACCCTTTTAGTTCTGCCCATTATTGGTTGGGGACAGAATACTGGCGATTTGGATACTACCTTTAATTATGGTAATGAAAAGATTTATCAATTTAATAATGGAAAGGGTACAGAAGGCGAAATTAGCACAACGCTTATTCAACCAGATGGGAAAATTTTAATAGGTGGAGGGTTTCGTAAATACAATGGTTTAGACTGTAAAAGATTATTACGTTTAAACATAGATGGAACTATAGATACTAGTTTCAATTTTAAGGAGTGGAATGATGGTGAATTTAAAATGGCCTTGCAGAATGATGGGAAAATTATTGTCCATGGTAGTTTCTCCTGTACTCCTAAAATGCAGCATGATTTATTGATCAGGCTAAATGCTAATGGTACATTAGATAAAACTTTTCAAGTAAAGAATGACCTTACTGCTAGTTTTAAAAATATTTTAATTAGAAAGGACGGAAAAATTATAATTTCCGTAACTAATCTTAATTCTATAGAGTTAAAGGACGTTTCAATAATTCAACTTAATGCTGACGGAAGCTTAGATAAGGAGTTTTATAAAAACAAACCTAACTATAAAAATATACTTACTACCTCGTTGTTAAGTGATGGTAGATTGCTTATATATAGAAGAATCAATGACCTTGAATTTCCTAATACGGAGCTTGAAACAGTGATATTAAAAGAAAATGGCACACTAGATACAGCTTACAGAACCGACTTAGGAAATAAAAATTTGAAGTTTTTATCTTTAGTGAAATCTGATAATAGTTTGATTTATTTTAATTCAGATTCTATCGGTGCTCCTCCAACTGTTCGTAAACTTACTCGTATCTTGACTAATGGCGATATTGACTCTAATCTATTTTTAAGTAAAAGTCTACCTGTTAAAGATATATGTTCAATAGAAATTCAACCAGATGGTAAACCTATTATTAGTCTGTACAATAAGCAACCGTATAGCCATTATATTTATAGGGTAGTGAGATTAAACAAAGATGGTAGGATTGATCTAACCTTCGATGTTAATATTGAAAAGGGGGTTGATGACATAAATATTCTATTCCAAAGAAAATTATTCTTTATTAAAAGAAAGTATAGAGATTATAATTTTATTAGCCAAGTTGAAAGGTATAACTTTGATGGATCAGTTGATAAAGAATTTAACAAACCAAATTATAGTGAATACAGTGGTGTTGGTGCATCTATTGGTTTAGAAAATGGTAAATTAATTATTTCAGGACATTTCGATACATTCAATGGAATTAAATGTAATAAAATTGCAAGACTTTATAATAACGGTAGTGTTGATACTACATTTAAGTTTAATCCTAAACCCGAATGGAAGCTTAGTCGCATAAACCATTTAGTTCTACTTTCAGACGGCAAACTACTTGTGAATTGCGGTTTTGAAACTAAGAGATTTGATAGCTATAGTGTATTACTACGTTTACATCCTAATGGTGAAATAGATACTACCTATAGAATAGACACTTCAAGAGGTAATAAAATTACGTGCTTAAAATTAACTTCAGAAGGAAAAATTTTAGTTTCAGGAGATTTTTCACCTTTCAGTTATCGACAAGGCAAAGGAGTAGTAAGACTTAACCCAGATGGTACAATAGATGAAAGTTTTAAATTAGATTTTACTTTTGAACCATCGGAGTATGGTTCAGTTAATAGTTTAGAATTGCAGCCAGATGGAAAAATTTTAATTGTAGGGAGCTTTAATCTTATTAGTAATAAATTGAACTATAAGGGTATTGCACGTTTATTGCCTAATGGTAAGTTGGACAAGTCATTTCGATTTACTAATGCCAATAGAAGGCACTATATAATTAAAGATGCAGCATTACTTCCGGATGGTAAAATTTTAATTGCTCGTGGTTGGAATAAGGATACTGTCGCGTACTACTTTAAACCTATGACTTTGGTTAGGTTAAATACGAATGGAACTATAGATAGAAGCTTTAACCATACTACTGAATTTGAAATTATCTCAAAAATTTATATCCAACCAGGTGGAAAAATTATGTTTTTAAATCAGAGGTGGAAAGATTCAGGTAATCCGAGTTATTTAGTTCAGCTAAACCCAAATGGCAGTTTTGACAAGCTAATTTTAAAGGAACCTGGCGTAAATAGTCATATTGGTGACGTCTTGTTTCTAGGTAACAAAAAGTTAATTGTTTTTGGTAGCTTTTCAAATTATTTAAGATGCGCAACGCCTGGTATTTTTAGGATTCATTTGTAGTTAAAGTCTCTTTCTCTACCCACCACTTAACGCATTACGCTTAATTTTATCCGCTAATTCAAAGCTGCGTTTTAAGCGGCTGTTTACCGATTTAACTTGGGTAACGTAAACATTTAAGCTCCTTTGCTTGCCTATGGTAAAGGCGAAGAACTTTTCGCTGGCTTCAGGATCTTGGGCTAGGACTTCTAAAAATTCTTCAGCAAAATCAATACGATCTGGGTCAAGATCTTGTTCTATATATACTTGCACCTGCTGACCAATTTCTATTTTGGCTTTTTTGCAGAGGTCTTTACCAATCATTAAGTATAAACCACCCTCACCATCACTTTGCAAGGCCAATCTGAATGAGGCACCGTTAATGGTTCCATTCACTCGTTTTATGCTCGCCGCTTTCCAAGTGGCTACCGCGTTCAAAGGAAATAAGATATGGGCGTGGTTAAATACCTGCCTGCTACCCAAAAGTTCTGTTTGGTAATTGATGTTTAGCATGGGAACAGTATGCCTAACTCTTGTGCTTTCTGCGACTTTTCCATAGGGCGGTAAAACTTTGCTTTGCGAAAGTGATATCGGTACGGTTTTTACTCCAAGTTTCCTTTAAGAACTGGTGTGCTGCCCAATTTTTAAGTGCTGCACCCGGAAAGTTTACCAAGGCTTTATGCTGCATGGCAAAAGCCCAAAGTTTTATTACAGTACGTTCAGAAGCAGGGACTTGTCCGCTTTCTACAGCTTGCTTTCTATTAAGCAGCAGTAGTTTAGAAAGATCTATCTTCACAGGACAAACTTCTGAGCAGGCACCACATAAGCTACTTGCATAGCTTAGGTGCTTAAACTCTTCCATCCCTTTAAAGTGCGGGGTAATTACAGAACCTATTGGTCCTTGGTAGGTGGTGCCGTAACTATGTCCCCCAATATTTCTATATACAGGACAAGCATTCAAGCATGCCCCACAACGGATGCACTTGAGGGCCTCACGCTTTTCTGGATCTGCTAAAAGGTTGGTTCTCCCATTATCAATAAGCACCACAAACATTTCGCTGGGACCATCGTATTCGTTTCTGCTTCGTGGTCCGCTAATGATGGTATTGTAAACCGTAACCTGCTGACCAGTTCCATGCGTAGCGAGCAGAGGCCAAATGGTATGCAGATGCCTAAGGTTTGGCAATACTTTTTCAATCCCTGCAATTACAATATGGGTCTTTGGGAAAGTTACCGAAAGACGGGCATTGCCTTCATTTTCAGTAATCGCAATTGAGCCAGTATCCGCAATAAGGAAATTTGCTCCTGTAATACCCACATCAGCAGTGGTGTATTTTTCACGCAAAATATGGCGAGCAACAGCTACCAATTCCTCAGCATTATCTGTAAGGGGGATATTCAGTTTTTCATGGAAGAGCTTGGCAATATCAGCCTTGCTCATATGCATACAAGGGGTTACAATATGGTAAGGCTTTTGCCCAGCCATTTGTACAATAAACTCCCCAAGGTCGGTTTCAATGGCTTCTAAACCTTTATGCTCGAAGTATTCGTTAAGGTCTAGTTCCTCGGTAGTCATAGACTTGCTTTTTACTACCGTAGTAGCCATACGCTCATCCATAATCTCAGTAACGAGTTTTAATGCCTCTTTTGCATCTCTAGCCCAAAGTACATGAGCTCCGTTTTTAGTGATGTTTTCTTCAAACTGCTCAAGTAGTTCTGGCAATTGATTTATAGCCTTTGCCTTAAAGAACGATGCCCTTTCTTTGGCTAGGCTATGATTACTAAACTGATGCAGTCCATTTTCAACCGCTGTATCGTACTTACCCATATTATGCCTTATCGTTTTTCTATGCGTTTTATCAAACGCCTTGGCGTTGGCATCGGCAATAAAACGACTGAAAGCAGTTTGGGTGGTGGTAGTCATAATAAGGGTAAATAAAGCGGGTATAAATATAGGCAATAACCTTTGCCGTAGTAGAATGTTCCTGAGTAAGAACAAAAATAACGGCTATTCCTTTGGTAGAAATAGCCGTTAAGTAATTGTTTAACAATGTTTTATGCTTGTTCGGCTTCTGCGTATTCTTCTACTGGGATACAAGAACACATCAGGTTTCTATCGCCATAAGCAGAATCTATCCTGCTTACGGTTGGCCAGAACTTCGCTTCTTTTACCCATGCCTTAGGATAAACAGCTTCTTCTCTGGTATAGCTATGATTCCAATCAGTAGCTAATGCAACAGCAGCAGTGTGCGGTGCATTCTTTAGGAGGTTATCGTGCTTATCGGCAGTGCCGTTTACAATAGCTTCCATTTCAGCTCTTATTCCTAAAAGCGCATCGCAGAAACGCTCTAATTCAGCCTTGCTTTCGCTTTCTGTTGGCTCAATCATAATGGTACCAGCAACTGGGAAGCTTAAGGTAGGGGCGTGGTAGCCGTAATCCATTAAACGCTTAGCAATATCTTCAGCCTCAATACCGTGTTGCTTAAACATACGAAGGTCCACAATCATTTCGTGGGCACAACGTCCGTTATGGTTGGTATAAAGGATTTTGAAATCGTTTTCTAACATAGCCTTAATGTAGTTGGCATTTAAAATAGCTATTTCGGTAGCGTATTTTAAGCCTTCTGGTCCCATCATTCTAATGTAGGCATAGCTAATTAGAAGAATGCTTGCAGAACCATAAGGTGCAGCAGAAACCGCAGTAGTTATAGTTTGTCCTTTAATAGGAATAATTCCATGTCCAGGTAAAAACGGAGCTAGGTGAGCAGCTACACAAATTGGTCCCATTCCAGGGCCACCGCCACCGTGAGGAATACAGAATGTTTTGTGTAGGTTCAGGTGACAAACATCTGCGCCAATATTTCCAGGAGATGTTAGTCCAACTTGGGCGTTCATATTGGCACCATCCATATAAACCTGACCGCCATACTGATGTATCGTTTCGCAGATTTCAATGATCGATTCTTCAAAAACGCCGTGGGTACTTGGGTAAGTAACCATTAAAGCAGCAAGGTTGCTTCCGTGTTCTTCAGCACGAGCTTTAAGGTCTGTAACATCAATATTGCCTAGCTCATCACACTTAACAACTACCACTTTCATACCTGCCATTACTGCAGATGCTGGGTTAGTACCGTGGGCAGAAGAAGGAATAAGGGCGATATTTCTATGTCCTTCACCACGAGATTCGTGGTAGGCTCTGATGGTTAATAAACCAGCGTATTCGCCTTGGGCACCGCTATTTGGTTGTAACGATGTAGCAGCGAAGCCAGTAATATCGGTAAGCCAATTTTCAAGGTCGGCAAATAATTCAAAGTAACCAGCTGCCTGATCTACAGGAATGAAAGGGTGCAACTTGCCAAATTCTGGCATCGTTACAGGAATCATTTCAGTAGTGGCATTTAATTTCATAGTACAGCTACCTAATGAAATCATGCTATGAACAAGACTTAAGTCTTTGTTCTCCAAACGCTTCAAGTAACGAAGCATTTCGTGTTCGCTGTGGTAGGTGTTAAATACAGGGTGAGTCATATAAACCGAATTCCTGACTAACTTATCTTGAATAGGGTTGAATCTGTTTACGTGAGTACGTAAATCAACCGAAGCCAAATGAACCTCTGTTCCAGCGATAGCGTTTACAACAGCAATAACATCGTCGGGCGTGGTGGTTTCGTCAAAAGTTAAACCAATATACCCAGTACCATAATAACGGAAGTTCATTTCGCCAGCTAAAGCACGTGCTTGAATGGCAGCTTCATCAGAAACTTCAACTTTAATAGTATCGAAATAATGCTCGTGAACTACTTTAAATCCGCTTTCAGTTAAAAGACTATGTGCCATACGTGTTAAGTTATTAACACGAGTTGCAATTTCTTTCAAGCCATCAGGACCGTGGTACACCGCATAAGCAGCAGCCATTACAGATAGCAATACTTGTGCTGTACAAATATTTGAGGTAGCTTTTTCTCTACGGATATGTTGCTCGCGAGTTTGTAAAGCCATACGGTATGCTTTGTTACCGTGCGCATCTACCGATACACCAATAATACGACCAGGTAGGTTACGCTTAAACTCTTCTCTTGTAGAAAAGAATGCCGCGTGTGGACCACCATAGCCCATTGGAACACCAAAACGCTGACTACAACCAACCACTACATCGGCACCCATTTCGCCTGGAGGCGTTAATAAGGTTAATGAAAGTAAATCAGTAGCCACGCAAACCGTAACATCGTTTTCGTGGGCAGCAGATATAAATGCACTCAAATCGGTAGTGAAGCCTTCAGTATCAGGATATTGAACCATAGCACCAAAAACATCAGCACGGGTAATATCAGCAGTTAAGAAATTAGTTACTTCTATTTGAATACCAATAGGAGTAGCCCTAGTGGTTAGAATTTCAATGGTTTGAGGGTGAAGTTTGTCACTTACCAAATACACAGAAGCAGCTTTTTTGCTTGGCTTTCCATGATGGAAAAGCATAGCCATAGCCTCAGCTGCGGCAGTGCCTTCATCTAGCAATGATGCATTAGCAATTGGCATGCCTGTTAACTCCATTACCAAAGTTTGGTAATTGATAAGCATCTCCATTCTGCCTTGTGCAATCTCCGCTTGGTAAGGCGTGTATGCAGTGTACCAAGCCGGATTTTCAAGTATATTTCTTAGAATTACAGTAGGCGTGTGGGTATCAGTATAACCCATGCCTATATAGCTCTTATAAATCTTGTTTTTGCTACCCAGTTGCTTTACGTGGTCTAAAAGTTCCTGCTCAGTTAAAGCGGCAGGTAAGTTTAAACTTCTGTTTAGGCGAATATTTGAAGGGATAGTTTCTTCAATCAGTTGATCTAGGCTTTCAACCCCAACAGCCTTAATCATTGCTGAAATTTCAGCGTCAGAATGCCCAATATGGCGGCTATGAAATTGATTGCGAGGGAATAAAGGGTTGTGGGTAGCTGTAAAAGGGCTTGACATAGCTATGTAATTCCTTTGTGTAGGTGTATAAACGGAATACCAAATATAGGCATTTTGACAATGCTATAATAGGGCGTTTAAGCGTTCGGTTTTGGTTTATAAAAAAAATGGGCAAACAACTTGAAAGTGAGTTATTTGCCTATTTCAAAATTATAGCAGGATGCTATTAACTTTAAAAGTCCCAGATACTGCTTTGTTTTCTGCGCCAATGCTTTGGCATATTTAAAACAAAAGCTAGTGCCAAGTATATGAATACTGGTGAACCAAACGTTAAGAAACTAAGGTAAATGAAAAACAAGCGTATTGAACCAGTGCTTACACCAGTAATTTCGCCAAGGGCAGTGCAAACGCCAAATAGCTGTTTTTCCATATAGGCCTGAAGCCTAGGCATTGGTTTTGCAGGTATTTGAGTGATAAACATAGCTTTTCTTCGTTACTTTACCCCAAATATTCAAAGAATAAACCTTAATTGCAAAATAAAACATTGCTCAGGTAGTGTAAATTCCGAAAATCATGACTTCTAAATACAAAGTAATTCTTTCTACAATAGCTTTAACATCGGCCTTTGGGTTAAACTCTTGCTCTTTGAGTAAGATGATTAAGATGGCTAAAGACCAACAGCTTACCGTTACTCCAAATCCCTTAGAACTTCACGGCGATTCTGTTAAGTTCGAAATGAGTGCCTTGCTTCCAGTGAAAATGCTGAAGAAAAACAAGGTATATACTGTTGATCCTACCTATAATTATAAGGATCAGAAATTAGCCCTTAAGCCTGTGGTATTTAAGGCGGCTGATTTCCCTAATGCTAAAACTGCACAACCTCGTGTTGCTGTAAAAATGGGCTTTGCTTACACCGGTCCTGAAATGGATAGGGGCGAAGTGTTTATGACTGGTACCGCCAGTAACCTAAATGGCAAAAAGAAAAGCACCCCAACTATGCCAGTCGGTGCTCCAGGTATTATCTTGACTTCAAGATTAGTTCAGGATGTATTTATCCCAGCCTATGCAGGTCACGGTTATAATGCTAGTGAAGAACTAAGCCCAACTACAGTACGCTTTTACTTTGAGCAAGGCAGTAGCAAGTTGCGTGTAGAAGAATCTAAAAGTAGCAGAGGTAAATTCTTGGATAATTTTATTTCTGCTAAGAACCCTACTAAAACAGTAGTTATTACAGGTATGCACTCACCAGAAGGTGCAGAACTACGCAATACCGCCCTTTCTGAAGAAAGAGCAAAAGCCATTGAGCAATACTATGTTGCCCAAATGAAGAAGTACGATTACTCTGCTGCTCAAGCTAAGCCAACTAAAAAGGGACAAAAGCCAGTTGTTGTAGCACAAGTGCCAACGACTGATGCGCCTAAAATTGAATTCGTTACCAAGGCGTTAATTCAAGATTGGAGAGCTTTTAAAGATACTTTAAAGCTAGATAATACCTTTACTACCGAGCAAAAGCTTGAGATTAACAGCATTATAGACAATACAAAGGGTACTTTTGAAGAAGCTGAATTGGCTTTAGCTAAACTACCTTATTACGATAAGATTTTCTTAGGCCTATATCCTAAGCTTCGTTCGGCAGAAACTGAAATCCTCACCATTTTACCTAAGAAAGATAATGCTACTATAAGCTTACTTGCTAAAGGTATAGCAGATGGCACTGAATCAGTTGAAAAGCTAAACGATAAAGAACTTTCGTATGCTGCTACCTTAACTCCTTCGTTAACTGAAAAGGAAGCGATTTACAGAGCAGCTACCAAGAAGAACGATAGCTGGCAGGCACACAACAACTTAGGTGCAGTTCTTTTAGAAATGGCTGCTAAGGCTTCAGGTACCCAACGTATTTCTTTAGCGGATAGAGCAATCACCAACCTACAGATTAGCAAAAACAAGGAAAACACGGCTGAAGTGAATTCAAACCTTGCCTTAGCTTATCTAATGAAAGGCAATACTAACCTTGCTGCTTTATCGCTTGCATCTGCTGGTGCAGCTACGCCAAATGCTGAGGTTTCTAAAATCATTAAGGCAATGAACGGAACACTTTATATCCGTTTAGGTCAGTACAATGCAGCAATAGATAACTTAAGTGCAGCGGTTGATGCTCCTACAGTTGCCTTTAACCGTGGCTTAGCATTCTTATTATCTAAGAATTTTGAAGGTGCACGTACATCATTCAATGAAGCAATTAATGCAAATCCTAAGTTTGCTTTGGCGCACTATTGCCTAGCTATTGTTGCTGCTCGTAAAGGTGATGATGCTGAAATGGCTCGTAACCTAAGCAAGGCTGTTCAATTAGATAGCAGCTTAAAAGAAAGAGCCATTAGCGATTTAGAATTTATCAAGTATAAAGAAAAGGAAGCTTTTACTAATGCTATTCGTTAGTTAATAAATTTCTTAATCTACTTCCCAAAACAAAGGCGACCGCAGGTCGCCTTTGTTTTGGGAATAATTTTTTTATACCCAATACTCTTTGGTTAAAGCTTTAAGAAAAGTTAACTTTAGTTTCTTATTCTTGATATTACTCCGCTATGAATAATTTTTACAGAAATTTCCGAGCTTCAGTATTAGTATTTTTACTTCTGGCAAGCACGGCTGTAACTGCACAAACACCTAATATTTGTTCACCAAGGTATGAAGCAGATGTGTTTTCAACTTTTGGAACATCTACCGTTGCTTATGGCTCTGGACTGAACTATTTAGGTTCCCCTACTACCCTTAACGCCACCATTTATCAGCCAACTGGCGATACAATGAGTGCAAGACCTTTAGCTATTGTTTTGTTTGCTGGTTCGTTTACTAGTGGTACTCGTAACGATGCCTATATTGTTCAAACCTGTACAACCTTAGTTAAAAAAGGTTACGTTGCTGCTGCCATTGATTACCGTATAGGTATGAGCAGTCCTACCGAAATTGGCGTTGCTATTTATAGAGCTGTACAAGATTGTAACCAAGCTATCCGCTTTTTCCGTGCCAACCAAAGTACTTATAAGATTGATACTGCTAATATTGAACTTGTAGGTTTTAGTGCAGGTGCAGTTACCGCTTTACATTCTGTTTTCTGGGATCAAAGCGAAGTGCCTTCGGCTGTTCCAACTGCTTTTTTAGGAAATTTGAATGCAGGTACAAATCAGAGCCAAAGCCACAAAGTACGTGCAGTTTATGCAGCTGCTGGCGGTATTGGCGATCCGAGCTGGTTAAGCCCTAAACAAACTGATGTGTATTTATATCATAATAATACCGATCCGGTAGTGCCTTATGGTTCAGGTAATTTTGGTGTTTTTCCTTTCTTTGGTAGTAGCATAGTTAAGACTACTTTAGATGGTTTTGGATCAATGCCAACCTCATTGCTTAATCCTGACGTGGTAAGTATGCACTTGCCAGGCGATATTAGCCAAGCAGCACAAGCCATACAATTACTTAGTGATATCGCTGGAAAAGCATTACAAGGCTTAGATAATCCTCCTGTATGGACCATTGAAAATTGCTCAAACTCAGTAAACACAGTATACAATGGTAAGCCAATTAAGAGTCTGTTTTTAAAGGGTGCAGTGTATTTACATTCCTATGACTTTAGATTGAGCAATTTATCTCTTGCAGCAAGAGGCTACAGCGCAATGCCAAGTGGCTCCATTAAGTTTACTGCCTGCCGCACCGATATTAACCTGTACCCTCAATTAGACTTGACTAATAACAATGGAGTTGTTATACCTGCAACTTTCACTAATCCTGAAAACGCAATTGTAGTTTTGGATGGACCAATGACTGGTACAGGTGCTCCTTTCACGGTTTCAAATGCCCCATCTAAGCTGAGAGGATTAAAATTTAAGTCCAACTCTGATTTTGAAATTGGCTTACCTACTAATAATTATCCATTGGGTATTTTATCCATAAATGGAGGAGGTTCAAATACCATTTCTACTTTGAAACCAATTACTACCAATAGTTTATTGGTTAATGGATGTGTTTTTAACCTTAATAACAGAAGGTTTACTTTAGGGCAGCCAGATTCAGTATTTGACTATACAATTAATACTGCATACTTAAATTATAATTTTGGAAGTTTAGCTAATGTTAACATCGATAATTTTTCTGTTAGCATTAATCTTGGTTATAATTTGTGCCAACCAACTCTAGGCGATACTTGGCTAAATATGGGCTTCCCTCTTAATGGCCATTTGTTACAATTAGATAGAAATTCAATCCAACAGTTTTCAGAGGCTGGCAATTTAGTGTTTAGTCCAACTACGGGGAATTCTTATTCGGCTTATTTATACAATGGAACAAATGGCGCTAATTCTGTATGGCAACCTATAACCGATCCTAATCACCGGTTAGAATTTATACATGGATATAGATTTTTATTTAGAGAAAGTTTCTTTAATGAAAATAGAGGTAGATTAGTATTAACAGGTGAACCTACAAGTATAGATTCGATGTGGGGAACAGTAGAAAATAGATCAGGGGCTCATAATTGGTATTTATTGTCTAATCCTTATTTAAAGATTATAGACCTTTCTAATAATAAACAGTTTTCGGCTTCAAATTTCCCTGATGGCTTCGCTATATACAGGAATAATAGTCGGTCGTATTCACAGTGGTCGCCGAGGTTCTCAATCAATGGAGGTACAACAAAAATAGGCGTTGGCGAAGGGTTATTTTTGCCTTCATTTCCAGGTGCTGATAACCGTTTTGTTTTTTACAGTGCTCAAAATGAAAGTTCAGAATTTAATACTCTTTATGCATCTAACATGGAACTATATACCACATTAGAAGCGCAAAAACCTTTGGGTTGTCCTGAGGTAAATTCTGTTTCAGATAGTGGTACTATATCTGTACAAATGATTGGTAACAATGCAAGTGATGAAACAATTATCCGTTTCGAAAACAATGCAAGTAATGGTCAAGTACAAAGTGAAGACCTTGTGAAAATGCAAGGTGCTGACGTATCGTTATATAGTCAATCGTCTAACGGAGTGGCCCTAGCAGGTAATGCTTGGAATCCAACTTCTGGCAATAACCTAATTGAATTAAGATTCCGTGCGCCAGCAGGTAACTATAATTTACGTTTGGCTACAGCACCAGTATTGGGCACAGCTGTTACTTTGGTTGATTACGCTACCAACGAACGCACTCCACTTTCAGCTGATGGTGTATTCAACGTTAGCTTCACAATAACCGATGCCGATGCTGCTACCATTCAGAATAGATTTGCTTTAGAATTAAACAATGTAACTACTGCTAATAGCGCAATAAGTAAATTGGTTAACCTATTCCCTAACCCAGCTAAGGATGTAATTACGTTGGTAACACCAAATGCAACGAGTTCAGTAGCTGAAATTTTAGATGTACGTGGGGTAGTAGTAAAGACGATTACTTTGAATGAAACCACAAGCAATACCCTATCAATTGCCGATTTAAAGACAGGCATCTATACTTTGCGCACCTCAGTAAATGGTGAGCGTATTGTGAAGATGTTTAGCAAGCAATAACAGTTTGGATTAATGACCATCAAAAAAGCCCGCCTCAAGCAAATTTGGGGTGGGCTTTTTTGATGATAAACTTTTGCTAACCAAGAAAACTATATCCCCTTACTTTCCAAATAAGCCAATAGGGTTTGTAAGTCTTCAGGCGTATCTATGGATATGCTTTCCAAATGAGTTTCTGCCACCTTCATTTTGTAGCCATTTTCCAGCCAACGCAATTGCTCCAATGCTTCTGCTTGTTCCAAATTGCTCTTAGGCAACCTGCCAAAGCCTTCTAAAACATCGGTCTTATAGGCATAAATACCTAAGTGTTTCCAAAAAGTATGGTTTTTTAGCCATTCTTCTTGAGGATAATTGCGCAAACACGGTATTGGCGAACGTGAAAAATAAAGTGCCTCGTTATGGGAGTTCAAAACTACCTTCACCGTATTGGGTGAAAATAGCAAATGGGCATCTTTTAAGTGTTTTACAAGTGTTGCTAACTGTACTTCACCATCAAGCAAAGCAGCAAGGGTATCTATTTGTTCAGGATAAATGAATGGTTCATCGCCCTGAATGTTAATGATATAATCGAAATGCTCACCTGTTTTTTGGAATGCTTCGTAACACCTATCGGTACCACTTGGGTGGTTAGGATTAGTAAGCACATAATTACCGCCAAAACTCTCAATTGCTTCTGCAATGGCTGGATGGTCTGTGGCAATAACTACTTTATCCAGTAGTTTCGCTTGCAGCGTATGCTCATAAACCCACTGTATCATGGGCTTGCCTTTAATATCAATTAAAGCTTTTGCAGGGAAGCGGGTACTCGCGTAACGTGCAGGTATTACCCCTAAAATTCTAACCGACTTAGGCATTTTGTGTAGCCAATAGAACAGAATTGAAGAAAGCAAGTCCATCCGTGTTGCCTAAGATAGCATCAGCTGCACGTTCTGGGTGAGGCATCATCCCAAAAACATTGCCTTGCTTATTCATAATACCAGCAATATTGCGAGCGGTACCATTGAAGTTTGCCTCTTCGGTAATATTACCGTGTGCATCGCAATAGCGGAAAAGCACTTGGTTATTCGCTTCTATTTCATCTAAAGCGGCTTCAGACGCAAAGAACCTGCCTTCACCGTGGGCTACTGGAATCTTGTAGGCCCTATTTTCAAACGCATTGGTGAAATGGCTATTGGTATGTTCAGCCTTAATAAAGGTATTCTGACAAACGAATTTCTGGTTTGAATTGTGCAATAATGCACCAGGCAATAAGCCTGCTTGAGTAAGAATCTGGAATCCATTACAGATACCAAATACAATACCCCCTTTATTGGCGTGCTCAATTACTTCGTCCATAATCGGAGAAAAACGAGCGATTGCCCCACTGCGCAAATAATCGCCATAGCTAAAACCGCCTGGTAAAACCACTACATCGCAGCCTTCCAAACTATGTTGTTTATGCCAAAGTTTTACTACTTCAACGCCCAAATTTTGGCTTAAAGCGTAAAACATATCTTCATCGCAATTAGAGCCAGGGAAAACTACAACGCCAAATTTCATTTCAATGCTTGTTATAAGGTGCCAATTTAGCCAAGATTGAACTATTATCCATCTACTTTGCCAAGAGAATATGTTTTTTAGAGTAGTTTTACCGTTTAAGTACTTGAAACCTCTATGTTTTTAAAACCCGAGGTCTTACTCCTAGTCAATGTTAGATTTTAAAATACTTACTGAAGCACCTTCTTGGTATTTGTTTATATGTGTTTTGGTGGCCGTAGGTTATGCGGCTTTGCTGTATTCTGCTAAAGCACCTTGGGGTGTATGGTGGAATAGGGGATTGGCAGCAGTGCGTTTTACTTTAGTGCTTATACTATGTTTGCTGCTTTTGAATCCGTTTTTGAGGATGGTTTTCAATACGGAAGACAAGCCCGTAGTAGTGCTTGCCGCTGATAATAGTGCCTCTATACCAGCCATGTTGGGTAAAGAAAAAGCAAAGGCAGAATGGGATGTACTAAACACTGCATCTACAGCACTATCTGAAAAGGTAGAACTAGGTTTTGCCACTTTCAATGGTATTGGCAATACCTTGCCAGATACGGTGCAACCATACGCACAAACCAATATCAATACACTATTAAATCAGATTGCGACAGGTTATGAGGGCAAGAATTTAGCTGGGATTGTACTCTATTCAGATGGGATTATTACTGAAGGGATAAGTCCTGAAAATAGTAGTTTCCCATTTCCTATTGTTTGTATTGGCACAGGCGATACCACCCAAAAGAAAGATGTTGCCATTTCAGGTTTAGCTTTTAACGATATCGTATATGCTGGAAGTAAATTTCCGCTAGAGGTTTCTTTAAAGCAATACGGCTTTAATAATACAGAGGCCTTGGTACAAGTGCTTGAAAATGGACGTGTCCTTTCAGAAAAACGTACCCCATTATCAGCAAGTTCTTTAACCAAGCTTACCTTTTTATTGGATGCTGGCAAGCCTGGTTTGCGTGCTTTACAAGTAAGAGTAAATCCCTTAGCAGGGGAGTTTAGCACCAAAAATAATACGGCTAATGCCTACCTAGAAGTAATAGATGGCAAGCAGAAGGTCCTCATCATTGCGGCTGCTCCGCATCCAGATATCAAAGCTTTCCGCGGTGCCTTGGAACAAGCCCAAAACTATGAGGTAGATGTGGTGATGCCTGGTATCGGTAAGCTAAATCCTGCAATTCCTTACGATTTGGTAATTGCCCATAACTTACCTGATAGGTTCAATAGTTTTGGTCCTGAACTAAATCAGTTATTGGAGAAGAGCAATGCGGTTTTATACGTTTTAGGTCGACAAACAAGCTTACCTTCATTTAACTCAGTCAATGGCTTATACCAAGTTTTAAGCATTGGGGGCAATCCAGATAAGGTGGGCGGACAAATTGAAGCAGGCTTTAACAGCTTCCTTTTCAATACCGATGCGCAAACAACCCTTGATCGCTTACCTCCTTTGGAAGCGGTTTATGGTGAATACAAACCACTTGCTCAGGCAGAGGTATTACTTTACCAAAAGGTTGGTAATAGCGTTACGCCGAAACCATTACTTTCCTTCGGAATAATCAATGGAAAAAAGGTGGGTTTGCTTGCAGGTGAAGGACTATGGAATTGGTATGTGCAGGAATATGCCATTAACCAGAACCACGATGTACTTAATAACCTGATCAGAAAATCAGTTCAATACCTAAGCACAAAAGCTGATAAGCGTAGGCTAAGAGTGCGCACTATTAATAGAGAGTTTTTGGCAGGCGATAAAGTGCAGTTTAGCATTGAAACCTATAATGAAATTTACGAACGAGTAGCGAATGTGCCCGTTTCGGTAACCATTTCTTCAGCAACAGGCAAACCTATTAAACTGAACTTTGTAAGTTCAGATGCCAACAACCTTTCAGATGCGGGAGCCTTACCTGCTGGTGTGTATAATTTTAGCGCAGAAGCTACCATTGGCAAGTCAAAAGAAAAGGTTAGCGGTCAGTTTGTGGTTAAGGAAATGGATGTAGAACTCCGTAATCTTACTGCCAACCACCAAATGCTGCGAGAGTTAGCCAAAAAAACAGGTGGGGCTTTCTTTACTGCAGCTAATACAAAGGAGGCGATGGATTACTTTGTTAAAAACAGTCCGAAGTCAATCATAAGGTCAGAAGAAAGCAATAAAGAGCTTATTTCACTGGCTTGGGTATTCTTTTTACTGGTTGGTTTGGCATCAATTGAATGGCTAAGCCGTAAACTGAACTCAGGACTGTAAAAATATTAAAAATATAAGTAATTGATAAATAGCAGGTTAATTTATTTTAGCTTGCTTATTTTCTTTATATTAAAAATAAATGTTGGAACATTGAAGTTTAAACATTTATATTTGTAACAACAAAAGCAGTTAAGCTCTTATCCGCTAAACTTGCAAACTCAAACTAACATCACTCAAAACCTAATACAAACTACAAACCAATTCAAAACAATGAAAAAAGTATTATTTACTCTACTTGCTGCTGGTTTATCATTAACTGGCTTTGCTCAAAAATCTACTTGGGATGTTGATGCAGCTCACACTAGTGTTCACTTTACAGTGCCTCACTTAGTAATCTCTGAAGCTGAAGGTAACTTCAAAGTATTCAATGGTTCAGTAGAAAGCCCTTCTGCAGATTTCGAGAACGCAGTAATTAAATTTGATATTGATGTAACTAGCATTAATACAGACAATGAAATGCGTGATAAACACTTAAAGAGCGAAGATTTCTTTGCAGCTGATAAGTTTCCAAAGGCAAATTTCGTTAGCAAAAGCTTCAAAAAAGTAAAAGGTAACCTGTATAAATTAACTGGCGATTTAACCCTTCGTGGTGTTACTAAAACTGTAACTTTCGATGTAACTTATAATGGTGCAGGTAAAGATGCTTATGGTCGTACTGTTGCTGCCTTCAAAATGAAAGGTAAAATTAACAGAATGGAATATGGCATTAAGTGGAATAGTGCTGTAGAAGCAGGTGCCGCAGTAGGTGAAGAAGTTGAACTTACTAGCCGTATTGAATTAGTAAAAAAAGGCTAATCTCCCTTCATATATTTGAATACCGACTGATGCCCCGAAAGGGGCTTCAGTATTTTAAGGACTATGTGTAACAAGTAAAAGGTTAACCACGTACTTTTGTCCCTTAATCCGCAAATGGAATTAACTATGAAAATTGAAGAGGCCATAAAAACCAGAAAGTTTACCACTTCCAAAGAGAAGGCTTTGGTAAATATTTTGTTTACCTATGGTTGGCTGTTTAATAAGGAAAAAGATAATTTTAAACAGTTTGGAATTACACCTCAGCAATATAATGTACTCAGGATTTTAAAGGGTCAATACCCAAAAAGTATTAGCACTTGCGATATTAAAGAGCGTATGCTCGATAAAAATTCCGATGCTTCCAGATTGGTGGATAGAATGTTTACCAATGGTTTGGTTGAGCGTACTGTGAGCGAGTTTGATAAGCGAAAGGTTGATATTAAAATTAGTGAGCGTGGTATTTCTTTGCTTTTGTCAATTCATGAGCAAAGAGAAAAGTTTGATAACATTGCAAATGCACTATCGGAAGAGGATGCTGAAGCACTAAGTTTATTACTCGATAAACTACGCAGTATAGATGAGGGCGAAGGTTCTACTCCCTTAGCTTGTTCTTAAACTTTGTTAATTGCGAGCTTTGCTAATAGAAGCATAGCTTAAAAGGGTGTATATCTTTGCTAAATAGATATAGCTGGGTGAATTTGCAAAAAGTGCTTTCTCAGTCTTAGAATGCTATTTTTTAGGGCGATTGCTCGCTAAAAACGAAAATTCGCTGATAGGTTTCCTGATATTTATCATTGCAAAGGGCTGGTATTGGTTGTTATTTGTGTTGTAATACAACTGAATAGCCAAATAAACAGAGCACCTTTTTCAATGATAAAGATTAATAACTTTCAGGAATATGAAGCCGCTTTTTCTTTCGCTCAAGAGCAGCCTGAAGCTTTTTGGGGCGAAGTAGCCAAAGATTTTGTATGGTTAAAGCCGTGGGATCAGGTTTTAAACTGGGATTTTGAGAACCCAACAATTGAGTGGTATAAGGGAGCTCAAACCAATATCACCGTAAACTGTCTGGATAGGCATTTGCCACAAAGAGCTCACCAAACTGCGGTTATTTGGGAGCCAAATTCTCCGAACGACGAGGCTGTTTCCCTTACCTATGCTGAACTACACAGCCGTGTAAGTAAAGTAGGTAATGCTTTAAGGAAAATGGGCGTTCAAAAGGGCGATAGGGTATGTGTTTACATGCCTATGATTCCTGAATTATTGATTGCGGTTTTAGCTTGTGCCAGAATTGGGGCAGTGCATTCAGTAGTATTTGCTGGATTTAGCGCATCGTCTTTATCTGATAGAATTATTGATGCGGATGCCAAAGTGGTATTAACTTCTGATGGTGCTATGCGTGGTAATAAAACCATAGCCATTAAAGAAATAGTTGATGAAGCTTTATTAAAATGTCCATCAGTAACTAATGTGCTTTGCTTTAAGTACTTAGGTATGCCTATTCATTGGGTAGAAGGAAGAGATTTAGATTGGTCGCTTGAAGAATTAATGGCCTCAGATAACTGTCCGCCAGAAGTAATGGAAGCAACTGATATGCTCTTCATTCTCTATACTAGTGGCAGCACAGGTAAGCCTAAAGGCGTGGTGCATAGTACAGCAGGGTATATGGTGTATTCGGAATTTACGTTCCGCAATATGTTCCAGTACCAAGAAGGTGAAGTATTTTGGTGTACTGCCGATTTAGGTTGGATTACAGGACATACCTACCTTACTTATGGACCTTTACTAGCTGGGGCAACCACCGTAGTTTTTGAAGGAATCCCTACTTGGCCAGGACCAGATCGATTTTGGCAAGTGATTGAACGCCATAGTGTAAATATCTTATATACAGCTCCTACTGCCATCCGTTCGTTAATGTCGTTCGGACACGAATATCCTGAGCGTTATCCAATGGAAAGCCTACGAGTATTAGGTTCAGTAGGGGAGCCTATTAACGAAGAAGCTTGGCACTGGTACCACGAACATGTGGGTAAATCACGTTGCGCCCTAATAGATTCTTGGTGGCAAACCGAAACAGGAGGAGCCATGATTACTCCATTAGCAGGAATAACCCCAGAAAAGCCTAGCTATGCTGGCTTGCCTATGCCAGGTGTGCAACTCCTTTTGGTAGATAGTGAAGGCAATGAAATTCACGGTAACAACGTGGAAGGTAACTTATGTATTAAGTTTCCAACCCCTGGTATGTTGCAAACTACCTATGGCGATCACGAACGCTGCCGCCAAACTTACTTTAGCACCTACAAAAACCTCTATTTCACAGGCGATGGTGCCAGAAGAGATGAGGATGGTTACTATCGTATTTTAGGCAGGGTAGATGATGTAATCAATGTTAGTGGTCACCGTATGGGAACCGCAGAAGTTGAAAACGCCATTAATGAACACCATACCGTAATTGAATCGGCTGTAGTGGGTTATCCGCACGAGGTGAAGGGACAAGGTATTTATGCCTTTGTGATCACGGAGCATGCGGTTCACGACCAAGACCAAGCTCGCAAAGAAATTATTGATGTAGTAAGCAAGCTCATTGGCCCAATTGCCCGACCAGATAAAATTCAATTTGTACGCGGCTTACCAAAAACTAGAAGCGGTAAAATCATGCGTCGTATTCTCCGCAAAATAGCTGAAGGCGATGCCACCTCTTTAGGCGATATCACCACTTTAACTGACCCAACCGTGGTTAAAGATATTATCCAAGGCGCATTAGTAGCTGTGAATACAGCTTAAATATATATTTGATTGGGTAGGTAAAGCAGTCTGTCGCTGAAAAGTGGCAGGCTGTTTTATTAGGGGAAGGCTTATACAAAAAAAGCACCTTTTCAGGTGCCTTTTCTATATCTAGCTTTACAGGGAAAGCATATCTTTAAACTTAATAGCTTGTCTACGGCTAATTTCTATTTTTTCGCCTGTTTTTAGTTTTACCAATAGACCTCCGCTGAAATAAGGCTCTATAGATTCTATCATTTTCAGGTTAATAATGTGCTTGCGGTTGGCTCTGAAAAAGGCTTTAGGGTCTAACCTTTCTTCTAATGAATTAAGCGAACGCAATATGAGCGGCTTATTATTATCAAAGTAAATACGTACATAGTTACCCAGACTTTCAAACAATCTTACTGTGCCAAGTTTCACAAACCAGCAACGGTCGCCATCTTTTACAAAGATTTGGTCTTCCTCGGTAAGGATGCCTTTGCCAAGGTTGGTAGTATTTACATCGTCTTCACTTTCAGGCTGATTTTCAATTTCCAAACGCTTGATTGCCTCTGCTAAACGAGCAGGTTCAATAGGCTTCAGGATATAATCAGCAGCGTGAAACTCAAATGCTTTGAGGGCATACTCATCATAAGCAGTAGTGAAAATAACATCAGGCATATTACTTTCTAATTCAGAAAGTACCTCGAAACCATTTTTACCTGGCATTTGAATATCCAGAAATAGCAAATCAGGCTTTAGATCGGCTATTTTTACAAGGGCATCTTCGCCATTAACGGCTTCGCCTATGATTTCAATACTTGGATGGGCTTCTAATAAACGACGTAGTTCGTTACGAGCAAGGCGTTCATCGTCAATAATTAAGGCTTTCATATTTGTATGGGTATTGTAAGTTTAACAGTTACTACGTTGGGTTCAGATTGGGTAATCTGGAATTCGTGATTTTTTGGATACAAAATTTCTAAGCGTTGGCGGGTGTTTATCACGCCCAAACCGCCGCTATCTAACTTTCCAAGGGTTCCACTATTGCTAATGATTATTTCTAGGTAATCGTCTTTCAGCTTGGCAGTTAATGAGATAAAGCCGTGATTTACTACTTTAATAATTCCGTGCTTAACAGCATTTTCCACCAAGGTTTGGACCATCATCGGGGGTACTTGAACCGACAATACTTCTTCTGAAACTGAAAGTATGATGTTTAGGCGTTCTTCATAACGCAGTTTTTCAAGTTCCAGATAGTCTTGGATGGTCTGGTATTCGTCCCTAAAAGTGATGGTTTTATTTTTTGCAGCGCTTAAACTTGAACGCAAGATATTGCTCAGTTTGTTGATGCTGTGCTTGGCTTTGGCAGGGTCTTCATCTACTAAGGCTCTTATAATATTAAGGGCATTGAACACAAAATGCGGGTTGAGCTGACTTTTAAGGTTGTTCAGTTCAAATTCCTTAATGGCACTTTGGTTTTTAATTTGCTCTAATTGAAATAGCCTTGTTTTGCGGAAGTTCTTGGTAATGAAATACAATAGCTGCCAAACTAGGAAAAGGATACTTGAATTTATTAATCCTACTATTACATAAATAGGTTTTACTTCCTGATTGCTAAGCTTAAAGATATAATCAATTAAAAAGTTAGCGGAGATGAATAAAGTACCTGAAATGATTGAGGTTGGTAAAATGAATAAGATTTGCTCAGGAAACGATCGCTCGTTCCAACCTTGGTGATTAGCGATATATCTGATAAAGTTAGAAAGTGAAAACCCACTTAAACAAACAAGGAATGTGCTAATTCCGATTTTATAAAAATCGCTAGGCTTTCCATAGTTAATGTATATGAATATAGTTAAACTGCAATACACCAACCATCCTGCACTATTAAGTAAATAGTATAAGGTTGAATAGCTTAATTTGGGATGCAGGAAATCGTTCGGGTTATGTTCTTTCATAGCACAAGTGCTAAACTATATATTATGAAGGATTTATAAGGTAAAAACCTTTACCAACGGAATTTGTGCCTGATAAACTTAACTAAGTTAAGGATGAGTAGGATGTAGTTCGTATTTTTAGGAACTCAAAGAAAGCAGTTTTAGCCTTTACCAATTATGATTTCTGTAACGGAACAAGATAGCCAACACCAAAATTTAGAGCAACAAAGCGTTTCGGCTATTTTGCAGGGCATCAATGCGGAAGATACTACCGTTCCTTTGGCGGTAAACAAGGCCTTACCTCAAATTGAAAATTTGGTAAATGAGGTAGTAAGCCGTCTGGAAAAGGGTGGAAAGCTATTTTATATAGGCGCAGGCACCAGTGGCAGACTAGGAATTGTAGATGCAAGTGAGTGTCCGCCAACCTTTGGGGTGCCATTTGATTTGGTAATTGGGATAATTGCAGGTGGCGATAGTGCCATTAGAAAAGCAGTTGAATTTGCAGAAGACGATGAAAAGCAAGCTATTATTGATATGCAAGCCTTTGGTATTAAAGGGGCGGATGTAGTAATTGGCATAGCGGCTAGTGGCAGAACTCCTTACGTAATCGGTGGACTTAAAGCGGCGAAAGCACTAGGCTGTGCAACGGGTTGCGTGGTTTGTAATCCTGGTAGTGCAGTAGCAGCGGCATCTGATTTTCCTGTGGAAGTAGTTGTAGGACCTGAATTTGTAACAGGTAGTACCCGTATGAAAGCAGGAACTGCTCAAAAGCTAGTTTTGAATATGATTACTACCACTACTATGATTAAACTCGGTAGAGTGAAAGGTAACAAAATGGTAGATATGCAACTAACTAATCATAAACTGGTAGATAGAGGCAACCGTATGGTGCAAGAAGCCTTAGGCGTATCGGCTGAAGAGGCTACAGCCTTACTCACGGAATTTGGGGGAGTGCGCAAAGCTGTGGAAGGTTGGCAAAACCGAAACAACGGAAACTAGGTTTATACTGTATGCACGATATTGAGCCCTTCTTTAACTGGGAAAAGCATTATGTACCTAATAAAGACCAGCGTTCGCCTTTTTACGGAGTTACATACAATACCCAAGAGTATGAAAATACCATCTATGGGTATTACATACACCCTTATTGGGATTTTATAGGCTCAGAAACTTTATATGTGAAAGTGCTCTATGCCAATTACCACGAAAACTTTGTGGTGATAGAATTGATGGGTGAATGGAACGATACCCTCCATAACGATATCATGCACCTAAAGAGAAATGTGATTGACCTTATGGTCCATGAAGGCATTACTAGATATATTGTAATAGCAGAGAACATCCTCAATTTTCACGGTCTGGAAGACGATTATTACGAAGAGTGGTTTGAAGATGTAGAAGATGGTTGGATTGCCATTCTGAATTTGCGAGAGTTTGTTGCCACAGAAATGAGCAAATACCGTCTTGATAATTACCTAAATTATGGCGGTACTTTAGATATTGAAAACTGGCGCACTTTGCAGCCCTTGCAGTTGTTTAATTTGGTGCAAGGTTTCATTACTCGTAGGCTAAACTAAAACCTTAAAAATTAAGTTAGTACACCGTGAGTTCACTAATATACATCAGGAAAAATCCTTTTAATTTGATGATGGCGCTAGCCTTAATGGGTAGTGTTATCATTTTTTTTGTGTTGAGCTTGGCGTTCTTTTCACGTCTGTATGCACCTGATTGGCAAAGCTTTAAATTGCCTATGTACTTTTGGTTAAGCACTGTGGTAATGGTAATTAGTTCAGGAGCCTTATGGCAAGCCACCAACCAATTCAAATTAGAAAACTACGAACGTTATAAGAATTGGCTAGCAGTTACCCTTATTCTTGGAATCATATTTCTAGCAATGCAGGCTGCTGGGGCTTATGAAATGTGGGCAGGCGGCATTAAATGGCAACATATTTCTGGGGCCTTTTTGTTTTTGCTCGGTGGCTTGCACGCAGCCCACATATTGGGCGGACTTATTTGGATGATTGTCATTTACTTTCAGGCCATTAGAAAGCGCACTTATGTAGATAACTTTATCCAAAGTCTGAACCCGCTTACCTCTATCAGATTGAAGTTGTTGGGCTGGTATTGGCACTTTGTAGATTTTTTGTGGATATATTTGTTCCTAGTCTTTTTGTTAAGTAATGCCTTTTAAGATTAATGAATATCTATATCCTTTGTCCTGATACCCAGCAACCTATAGGAGGCATAAAAATCATTTATCAGCAAGTAGATATTCTTAACCAATTAGGCTACAATGCCTTCGTACTGCATACCATTAAAGATTTTCGTTGTAATTGGTTTAAGAATACCACGCCAATAGTTTACCTAAATCAAGTTCAGCTAACTTCAGCAGATATTTTGTGGGTATCTGAAAATGCTGTGGTAGGCAAATTCAAAAAGTTAGATAGTACCGATAGATTTTTCAGGAAACTGTTTAACAGGTACAAATACAAACATACCATCATCGATATTTGGGATACCCCTTGCAGGAAATGGGTTTTTAATGAAAATGCCTATTACACTTTTGATGGCTTTGAGGGTAAGTTAAATCAAGATTTAATCGATAACTTTTACAAAGGAGTAGAAGCTGTGGTTTGCGTTGGAGAAGATAATAGGCAGTATTTAAAAACGGTATTTCCGCAAATCACTATTGAGCGTATCCATTTAGGTTTGAATGAAGAACAACTGTTTAGCTATAATAAGCCTGAAAATAAGGACCGTATCATAGCCTATATGCCTCGTAAAAATGCCGATCATATCAATAGGGTATTGCCGTTGCTTTATCAATTACCTGCTATAAAAAACGGCACTTGGAAATTGAAGCCATTGGATAAAATGCCTTACCATACCATTGCCCAAGAAATGCACAAGTCTGCTATATTTCTAAGTTTTGGATATCCGGAGGGGTTTTCTATGCCACCTGCAGAAGCTATGATTAGCGGCTGTTTAGTTGTAGGTTACCACGGCGAAGGTGGACAAGAATATTTCCCATCTAGTAGTAAGTTTAATGTCCCTTTTGGCGCAGTAGGTACGTATGCCCAACAAGTAGCAGCAGCTATTGACTTTTGGGAAATCGGACCTCACGTTGCAGCATATACCCTAGAACACTCAACCTTTGTTTCTTCCACCTACAACGAGGCAGAAAACAAGAAAGACCTTGAAAGAATAGCCAAGCTATTCTAATTATTTACTATTAAAACTCGCACCGATATGGCTATTTATGATTGTTTTATGTTCTATAATGAACTAGATATCCTTGAGTTGAGGATGAATATCTTGGCTGATTATGTTGATTTTTTTGTGATTGCAGAAAGCAATAGAACACACGCAGGTAAGCCTAAATCATATCACCTAGCGGACAATATGGATCGCTTTGGTAGGTTCAAGGATAAAATTAGATACATACAGTTAGATAACAATCACGATTTTTACAAGGCTGAGGCTAATTCTTGGTACTTGGAAAATGAGCAAAGGTTAAGTTTAATCCAAGGTTTATCAGATGCCAAAGAATCTGATACAATCATTCTTAGCGATTTGGATGAAATTCCAAATCCTACTGTAATTCAAAAATTTAACCCAAAGAATAGCTATGGGATTTGCGTGCACAGTCACTTCATTTATTACTTGAACAACATTCAGGTAGCTCCTAAACGGAAGCAGCCTAATCCATTAAAACAACTTTGGTATCAGATTAAAGGCTATACCCCTGCTCCAAATACAACTGAGCCTTATTGGCTAGGTAGCTGTTTGTTTAAAAAGGAATTTTTGAATAGGTATAATCTACAAGAAATCAGGGATATATCCAGAAGTAAAAGAATAAAGGGAGCCTATATTATGGATGGTGGCTGGCACTTTTCTTTTATGGGCGATATTAGTTTTATTAAGCAGAAACTGATTGACTACGCTCACCAAGAACATAATACTGCCGATATTACTAATGAAGAAAATATTGCCCAAAAAGTAGCCCTCGGTCTTTCTTTGTTTGACGATGCAAAGTTTGAATTACTGCCACTAACAAACAACCGCTTACCAGCTTTCGTTAGAGAAAACGCAGATAAATTTCCAAAACTTATTGGTAAGCCAAAAGACTAATTTTAGCCTACTGCCCTCTTTCGGCAAGTAGGTAAAGCACTGCCATACGCACTGCTACCCCGTTTTCCACTTGGTCTAGTATGATGGAATGTTTGCCATCGGCAACGTCGCTATCAAGTTCAACACCACGGTTTATAGGACCTGGGTGCATAATTACCACCTCTTTATCAAGACTTTGTAGTAGCTTATCGTTAATGCCGAAGTATAGGGAATATTCTCTTAGACTAGGGAAATACTGTATTTGCTGGCGTTCTAATTGAATGCGTAGTACATTGGCTACATCGGCCCATTCTAAGGCTTCCTTTACATTATGCCCAACTTTTACGCCTAGTTTGTCAATATGACGGGGTATCAGGGTGCTTGGTCCGCAAACCATTACCTCTGCACCTAATTTCTGCAAGCAGAATATATTAGATAAGGCTACCCTGCTATGCAAGATATCGCCAATGATGGCAACCTTCTTCCCGCCAACTTCGCCTAGTTTTTCTTGTATAGAAAAGGCATCGAGTAAAGCTTGGGTAGGATGTTCGTGGGTACCATCGCCAGCGTTAATAATTTGCGCTTTGGTGGTTTTTGCTAAAAAGTGAGGCGCTCCAGGGCTGCTATGGCGCATTACCACCATATCAACCTTCATAGCTAATATATTATTAATGGTATCTGAAAGGGTTTCGCCCTTCTTCACCGAACTAGAACTTGCAGTAAAACTCAATGTATCGGCCGAAAGCCTTTTTTCAGCCAATTCAAAACTAAGTCTGGTTCTGGTACTGTTTTCAAAAAAGGCGTTAGCAATGGTAATATCCCTTAAACTTGGTACCTTTTTAATAGATCTATTTATTACCTCTTTAAACTGGGCAGCCGTGGTTAGTATAAGTTCAATATCGGCAGGGGTAAGTTCCTTTATGCCCGTTAGGTGACGGGTGCTTAGGCTACTACTTTTCTGAGTGGATTGGGTCACGGCCTTATAAAGAGGGTTGTATTTAAAGTAAATTTAAGTTGTTGATGTTTCAATGTAAACGGCCCTTATTTACTAAGTAGCCATATATTATCAGATTCGTATCCTTGTTCTTTCCATTCTACAGAAACTCGTTCTGTTTTTATAGAATTGACTGAGGAGCCTATATAAGTAGCTTCAACAGGTATTTCACGGGTGTATTTTCTATCCACCAAAACAAGGTATTCCACCTTGGTAGGTCGGCCAAAGGCTTGCATTGCATCTAACGATGCTCTTAAACTTCTGCCAGTATATAATACATCGTCAATCAAAACCACTTTTTTGCCTTCCACTAAAAAGGGCATTTCAGTAGCATTGGCGGTAATAGGGTTATCTCTTCTTCTAAAATCGTCGCGAAAGAAGGTTGCATCTAAGTAACCAAGTTCAATTGTATTGCCGGTAAACTTTGCCAGTTTTTCCGCAATACGTTGTGCCAACCATTTGCCTCTGGGCTGCAAAGCAATTAGCGCAGTTTCTGAAAAGGAACCGTGGTTTTCAATCAGCTGCATACACAACCTAGAAAGGGTTACATCTAATGCGCCTTCATTAAGGATTAAGCGTTGTTTAACGGCCTCCATCTGTAATTTTTTATACTCTGTAAAGGTATAGGCTGTAAAGGTATAAAAACTCATTTTTCTGCAATACTTTTAAATTCGTCCAATTGGCATTTTGGCTCTTATATTTGCAGACTATGAAAGGTATTGCCCCTAAATTGTTCGCTCCCATTTTCTTGTTGGTAACCTTATTTGCAGCGGTTGGTTGTACCGAAAAGGGAGAAATTTCTGTTCAGGTGTATGATGTTACAGATGGTGTATGGCTTGAAAATAAGGCATATACACACCCATTTGAGGTAACTGATGCTTCAAAGCCGCTTACCATAAACTTAGTGGTGCGTGCCAATAAAGATTATGGATATACCAATATCTATATCAAAGGCACCCTTACCGATACCTCTGGCAAGGAAATAAAAACTGACTTGAAAGAAATTATTTTGAACGAAATAGCCACGGGTAAGCCTTTGGGTAGTGGCTTTGGCGATATAAACGAGGTTGCCGCATCATTTGCCAAAGGGTGGCAAGTGCCTGCTGCTGGCAAGTACAATTTGGTGCTGAAGCAATATATGCGTGAAAAGCGCCTTAGCGGCTTAGAAAGCGTTGGTGTTCAAATACTTCAGCCGTAATTTTTACGGAACTTTTCATTCTTGTTTGGTTCATAAACTTATTTGGCTACCTTTGCAGTCCTTTTCATTGTGAAGGAAGAAAATTCAATCATTAATTTAACACGGTAATAAAGTGGACTCACTCAGTTACAAAACAAAATCTGCCAGTGCAGCTACCGTTCAGAAAGAATGGGTAGTGGTAGATGCTGAATCCGCTGTTTTGGGTCGCCTTGCAAGTGAAATTGCAAAGGTGATCAGGGGCAAGCACAAGCCAGGCTATACCCCTCACGTTGATTGTGGCGATAATGTAATCGTAATCAACGCAGACAAAATCAAGCTTACCGGTAAGAAGTGGACCGATAAGGAATACATTTCTCACACCGGTTATCCAGGCGGTCAGCGTTTCCAAACTCCGCGCGAAGCGGCAAAAATTAATCCAGGTCTTATTGTAGAACGTGCTGTAAAAGGTATGCTTCCTAAAAACAGACTTGGGCGTAAGCTTTATACCAACCTGTACGTGTACAGTGGTAACGAGCATCCGCACGCAGCCCAAAATCCTACGCCCCTGAAATTATCTTAACCTGGTGCCTCAATGGAAGTAACTAACACAATTGGTAGAAGAAAAACTGCTGTTGCCCGTATCTATTTAAAGCCAGGTACAGGAAACATTACAGTTAATAAGCGCCCTTTAGACCAATACTTCAAAACAGAAGTATTGCGTATTATCGTAAACCAGCCTTTCACAGTAACTGAAAAGTTGGCTACTTACGATGTAATGGTAAATGTGCAAGGTGGTGGTATCACTGGTCAAGCAGAAGCAGTAAGGTTAGCAATTAGCCGTGCTCTATGCGAAATTGACTTAGAAATGCGCCCAGCCTTGAAGAAAGAAGGATTTCTTACTCGTGACCCTCGTATGGTTGAACGTAAGAAGTACGGTCGCCGTAAGGCTCGTAGAAGATTCCAGTTCAGCAAGCGTTAATAGCTACTTCGGTACTATGGCTTTTGTTGCTAGCCTTCACCACAAACCATTCTAACAATGTCCCAAAAAATAGAATATAAAGACCTACTAAATGCGGGTGTGCACTTCGGTCACCTTACCCGTAAGTGGGATCCGAAAATGGCTCCATATATCTTTATGGAACGTAACGGAATCCACATCATTGACTTGAACAAGACATTAGTTTCTCTTGGTCAGGCCACTGAATACATCAAGAATTTGGTTAAGAACAACCGTAAAATTCTTTTTGTAGCTACTAAAAAGCAAGCAAAAGAATTAGTAGCTGCTGAAGCTGCTCGTTTGAAAATGCCTTACGTTACTGAGCGTTGGTTAGGTGGTATGCTTACCAACTACGCAACCGTTCGTAAAAGTTTAAAGAAACTTCAATCGTTGGAGAAAATCCAAAAGGATGAAGCTATGCTTAAGAACTTAGCGAAGAAAGAGCGTTTGATGCTTGGTAGAGAGAAAGAAAAACTACAAAGAGTATTAGGTGGTATCACAGAAATGAAGAACCTACCTGCTGCAATTTTTGTGGTTGATATTCGTAAAGAACACATCGCTATCGAAGAAGCGCACAAGTTAGGTATCCCTGTTATTGCAATGTGCGATACAAACTCGGATCCTACTTCAGTAGAATTCCCAATCCCAGCAAATGACGATGCTTTCAAGAGTATTGCTATCATTACCCAAGCAATTGGTGCTGCTATTGAAGAAGGTTACTTAGAGCGTCGTTCTCGTAACGAAGATGAGGAAGAAATTGAAGCAACTATGATTGCAAACGAAGCACCAGCAGTGGTTGCTCCAGTTGCAGAAGTAGCTGCCGCAGTTGAAGCTTCTGCCGCTGAAACTTCTACTGAAGAAGCCCCAGCTGCTGAGTAATTCTTATTACAGCTTATAAATACGAAAACCACCTTAGCAATAAGGTGGTTTTTTGTTGGGGAATAGTTTGTAGATAAGGTGGTATAGTACTTCTATTATTACCTTTTAAAATAATAGTTACGAACGATTGTAAATATTACAGCTATTAGAATAATTCCAGCAAAGTAATAGGGAATGTATTTTTCCCTTCCTTTTAAATGAGGGAACTCCTCTGGTTTGGCTTTAAAGCGGATTAAAAATATAGGTGCAATGAGTAATATACTTGGAACTATCCCACTAATAAAATATTGGGGAAATATTTTACCTAATAGCAACTCAAAGCCTTTACCTCCAATAATATATAGCAAAAACAACCCTATAAAGAACTGCGTTTCTGTAAGACGGGATATGAATTTTGCTACCATTTGGTTGGTGTTTTGTAAACGTAGTATTTTGGGATTTGTGACAAAGATTGAAATCAATTAAAATGCTACCTAAGTTATAATTTATAAATAATAATTTTCACTAGTAGCTCCATCATTGAACCCATAATGAATGAAAAGAATATGATCTTAAGACTGTTCTTTGGGATATTTGCAAATTCTTCCGGGTTAGTTTTTATCCTTGATAAAACCATTGGCAATATTAAAAGTCCAAAAGGTAAGGTTGATGGGAAGGGAAGTTTAGGATCTATAGTAATTATAATATAGTTGGTTACAAAACAGCCAAAAAAGAAAATTAGCGATAAGCTAACATAGAAAGCAGTTGGGCTTAATTTGGATAGAAATTTTGCTATCATTGGTTTGGTTTAAGCTATTTAACTAAGTAAAACAGAATATAATCCACAACAGTAAATGCAATGGTTGAAAATATTAATAGTGCAGTAATCGTAATCAACCTTCTTTTTATCGAATAAGATTGAAACTCTTCTGGTCTTCCTTTTTTCCGGATTATTAAAAGTGGTGTGCTAAATAATACTATTGCAATAACTACCGAAGGCAACGTAGAATGCGGCTTTCCTGAATCTGAAATAGCTAGGTACTCTAATCCAAAATAACCTAAAAGTACAATTACGACTATAAGTATCGTGAATTGTACTTTAGTCAAGTGATTTATAAAATGAGTTACCATATCGGCTTAAAACCTTCTTTCACTATTAGTAATTCAAAAATACGTAAAAACGGGAGAATGCAAAACTTAACTTAGGAAGGTAGTTGCCAAGCCAAATAGCAATACCACTTTGGCTTTCCCTGATTTTAGTCTTTCTGTTTCGGAAGTCCTAATTGGGATAATAAAACTTAAGGCTGGCTTCAATCAAATTTTTAAAACACAGTTAATTTGTGTTATTTGCCTTTTGTTGTATGATACTCACAGGCCATTAGGCTTGCCTTATGTTTAACACCTACTTTAACCCAGAACAACTAGAAATACTCACTGATAAAGATCCTGAACTTACTAAGGAGCTTTTGGGTATTTACTTAGATGAAACCGAAATGGTAATTGCCAATGCTAAGCAATTGCACGCAAGCGGTACTTTCGATGAATTAAAGAAGCTTTTACATAAGCATAAAAGCAGCTATCAGATGATTGGCTTGCCTGAAATGTATAGGCTTATGGCATCGGCTGAAAGTAGAATTGGTGGTGCGGAGGCTGATATCCCTGGTCTATTAGATGAGGCGTTGGTTGTACACAAACAAATTATTTTTGAAATAGAAGATTACCTGGCCTACCTAGGTAAATAGGATAGCTTATGTACAAAGGCAAAAAGGTAATTATAGTATTGCCTGCTTACAATGCAGCTCAAACTTTAGAGATTACTTATAAGGAAATTCCTTTTGAGATTGTTGATGAGGTAGTTTTGGTAGATGATGCCAGTAAAGATAATACCAGTGAATTGGGCAAATCTTTAGGCATTAAGCACATTATACGACATGAACAAAACAGGGGTTACGGTGGTAACCAGAAGAGCTGTTACAACAAGGCTTTAGAATTAGGTGGGGATATTGTAGTGATGCTTCACCCAGACTATCAGTACACACCTAAGTTATTGGTGAGTATTATTGCCTTAATTGGAGAAGAGGTGTATGAATCGGTTTTTGCAAGTAGAATTTTAGGCAATGGTGCATTACGTGGCGGGATGCCTATGTATAAGTTCATTGCTAATCGTATTCTTACTTTTACCCAAAATGTATTGATGGGTCAAAAGTTGAGCGAATACCATACTGGTTATAGGGCTTACAGCAGAAAGGTATTAGAAGCATGTAATTATGAAATACTGAGCGACGATTTCGTTTTCGATAACCAAATTGTAGCCCAAGTTTTTAATGCAGGTTTTGAGATTGCAGAAATTACTTGTCCTACCAAATACTTTGAAGAAGCTAGTAGCATTAACTTCTCCAGAAGTGTGAAGTATGGCTTTGGCGTATTGGGTACCTCGTTCCGTTACTTTTTCCATAAGGCAGGGATTGCCAAATGGTCATTACTTACAACCCCAAAAGCAAAGTAATAACTAAGCTTTAATCAGATTTACTTCAGGCTGAATATGTATCCCGAACTTTTGGAATACATCTGCTTGAATGGTGATTGCCAAGTCCCAAAGTTCCTGACCAGTTGCACCACCATAGTTTACTAGCACCAAAGCCTGCTTTTCGTGTACGCCATAGTTTTGTAAGTCGCCCATTTTCTTACCTTTCCAGCCGCATTGCTCAATAAGCCAACCTGCAGGAATTTTCACTTGTCCCGGGTGGGTAGGGTAGTGGGGCATAGTGGGGTAAACTTTGGCAAGTTCTAAATACTGACTTTCAGGAATTTCCGGATTTTTAAAGAAACTACCAGCATTACCTATTACCTCAGGATTAGGCAGCTTACTTTCTCTGATAGTGATTACGGCTCTACTTACTTCGATAGGACCAGGATTTGTAACATCATTGGCTTCTAATATCTTTTGGATATCCCCATAGCCAATGTTTACTTCCCCTTCAGCTGACAGTTTAAATGTTACAGAAAGAATGATGTACTGCCCTTTCAAACTACTCTTAAAAACACTTTCCCTATAACCAAATCCGCATTCTTCTTTGGTGAAAGTTCTGTATTGGAGGCTATTTCTATCTAAGGCAACCAAACTATGGAAGGTGTCCTTTATTTCAGCACCATAAGCACCGATATTTTGCATAGGTGCAGCACCCACACAACCTGGAATTAAACTTAGGTTCTCCATACCATAAAGACCAAGCTCTAGGCTATGCAGAACAAAGTTATGCCAGCGTTCGCCAGCGGCAGCGGTAATTAAAACCTCATTCAGTTTTTCAGTTGGAACTACAGAAATACCCTTTAAAGCAATTTGGAGTACAAGTCCTTCCCAATCGGTACAAAGCAAAACATTACTGCCTCCACCAAGAATCAGGATTTCCCAATGGTTCTCTTTCGCCAGTTTTAAGGCTTCAATAACCTCATTCGGGGTAGTTGCTTGCCAAAAGTGTGCGGCATTGGCTTCAATACCAAAAGTATTGAAAGGCTTTAATGAAATGTTATTGTAAAGAGTGCCCGCTTGTAAACCGTCCATAGCTTGCAAATTACAGCTATTTATGATAGTTTTAGAATAAGAACAGAACAATTAACCCTAATTTAAGGTACTATAACTTACACTTTAGCCCTATCATACCTACCAAGTGATATTCCCATCTGCCGATACCGCCACCCGTAAACGTGGGTATCTTTATATTTTTTTGGCTGCCATATTTTTGACCAATGCCTTGTTGGCAGAAGTGATTGGCGTAAAGATATTTAGCCTAGAAGCCTTATTGGGTACCGCACCTGCAAAGCTAAATTTATTAGGCTTTTCCTTAGATTTTAACTTGACGGCAGGGGTAGTGCTTTGGCCATTTGTATTTGTAACCAGCGATGTAATTAACGAGTATTTCGGGAAACAAGGGGTGCAGCGCATTAGCTTTTTGGCGGCAGGGTTTATATGTTATGCCTTTTTAGCGATATGGATCACCACAGGTTTACCTCCTGCGGCCTTTTGGTTAGATGTGAATAAGGGAGTAGATGGAAGCGGAACATTTAATATTGATACTGCCTTTAACGCCATTTTCCGACAAGGACTAGGGATAATTATAGGTAGCATTACTGCCTTTTTAGTAGGTCAGTTATTAGATGCTTACGTGTTTCACGCTATAAAAAAGCTTACAGGTAGCAGTAAAGTATGGCTTCGAGCTACAGCAAGTACGCTGGTAAGTCAGGGTATTGATAGCTTTGTGGTATTGGTGGTTGCCTTTTATTTGTTCGGTAACTGGAGCTTTGAGCAAGTAATAGCAGTAGGTATTATTAACTATATCTATAAATCGGTTATGGCAGTGGTAATGATACCATTGTTGTATGTGGCTCATTACTTCATAGATAAGTATTTGGGGATAGCGGAATAGCTCGAATTTCAAAAAAAAATACCCCACCAAATTGGCGGGGTAAGTGCATATTCAAAGTTTAGGTGACTAGTTAATCTGGGTTTTCTTGCCACTTGCGTTGTAGGTTACCCCACTGCTGGCAAGACTTAATAAGAAGGCAAATAGAACACCTGAAAGTAGGTTATCTATTTGAAGACCCGTAACGAAATAGGCTGTCAGATAAACCATTGCTACGTTAATCACGAATAGCGATAGCCCTAAAGTAAGGATGGTTACTGGTAATGTAAGTGCTTCAAGGATAGGCTTAACTAAGGTATTTAGTACAGCCAAAATAACAGCGGCTATCAAAGCGGTTATAAATCCATCTACGTGGATGCCTGGTAATATATTGGCTAGGAGAAAGATCCAAAGACCAGTAAGGAGGAAACGGAATACGATGTTCATAGGGTTTTGTGTTTAATGTAAGTTAAACATAAAACCTATAGTTATAAGTAAATAATTAAAAATCAGAAACTTAACTTCTTATTTCTTGTCTTCTTTTTCTTTGCTTTCCTTTGTTATAGCCCCAATGACTGACGTTCCTACACTTAGTAAAACGGAAAAAAACAAGGCTGATATAAAGCTATCAATATGAAAGCCATCTAGGAAATAAGCCGTGAGGTAAATCATCCCTACATTAAGAAAGAATAGCCATAACCCTAAAGTGAATATGGTAAGGGGAAGGGTAAGGACTTGTAATACTGGTTTTACCACAGTATTTAATACAGATAAAATAAAGGCAGCACCTAAAGCCGTCCAAAAATTTGAAACGTGAATACCTGTTAGAACATTGGATAGTACTAATATCCAAAGTGCGGTGAGGAAAAAGCGAAGTAGTAATTTCATTGGTAAGAGTAGGTTGTTTATTAAGGTGTATCGTTTTTGATTTCAAAGCCAATAGGGGCTCTGGCTGTTTCTTTCGATTTGATTAATTGTTGCAAAGCGTCGAATACAACTTTAAACTGACGGTCGTATTTTTCTTCCATTTCTTTAAGATCCAAAATCAAATCGCCTTCCTTATCTAATATTTGCTTCATTTTTAAAAAATCCCTAATCAGGGTAATGTGTATGCTTTTAGCCTTATCTGTGTTTAATAAAGCACTCACCATTGCCACACCTTCTTCTGTAAAAGCATAAGGATGGTGCTTTACAACTAGCTGTTCATTAGTCAAAGCTAATTGTGAATTAAGGTTTTGGTATTCTTCATTGGTGAGCATAAACAAAAAGTCTTCAGGAAAACGTTCAGTGTTATTTGCTAATGCTTGTAACAATACTTCTGTTTCAACACCATAAAGCAGTGCTACCTGATAGTCTAGCATTACTTTGTTTTCTCTTATGATAAAAATATGAGGTAAAATAGTTCCTGTTTTTAGGACAAACTCTTCCATTGATATTTATATGTTTTAGTTATATCTATAATCCGAAAAGGCTATGTGCAACGCCAAAGTAAACTCCTAAACCTATAAGGTCGTTAGCGGTAGTGATGAAGGGGCCACTGGCCAAGGCTGGATTTATACCTAACTTATCTAATATAATAGGGGTTATAGTACCCATTAAACTTGCAAGAATTACAACAGAGAATAGCGCTAAGGCTACCACAGTAGCTAGTTTTGGTTCTTCACCTGTAAGTAATACAAACCCGAAAACGATGGTGCACATAATGCTTGCATTTAACAATGCAATAAGTAAAACTTTTATAATACGAAGTAAGTAACTGCTTTCTAAACCGGTACTTGCAGCTAATGACTGTATCATAATGGTTGAACTTTGAATCCCGACATTTCCGCCTGTTGCAGTAATCAATGGAATAAAGAATGCCATGGCAGGTATCAGCTTTAAATCACCTTCAAAGAAGCCCATGAATTGTGCACCTGTAAGGCCGCCAATCATACCAATGAGTAGCCACGGCAACCGGGCACGAGTACTACGCCAAACGTTATCGTCTTCCTCAACGTTTTGGGTAATACCACTCATGATTTGTTGTTCTTCAACGGCTTGCTCGGTAATTACATCTACCACATCATCTACAGTAATAACGCCTAGTAGTTTGCCAGCCATATTTACAACAGGAATAGCTTCCAGGTCGTACTTACGAATCAGATCAACTACCTCCCAGTCTTCTCGGTAGCTTTCGATGGAGATAATATCGCTTTCGTAAATATCTGATATTAGGGTATTGGCTCTTGCTAGAAGTATCTTCTTGACCGATACAATTCCTAGCAAACGGTCATTATCATCCACCACATAAACAGAGAAAATCTTATCTACGTTTTCGGCTTGGTTTCTGATTTCTTCAATGGTTTGAATAACCGACCAATTGATATTGGCCTTGATTAATTCTTTCGCCATTAAACCACCGGCACAGTCTTCATCATAATGCAGAAGCTCAATTATGTTATTGGCAGTTTCTACATCGTTTATGAGTGCAATTACTTCCTCCCTAAATTTTACAGGCTGCTCATCCAATAAATCTGCCGCATCATCGGAATTCATAAAAGGGAGCAGTGAGGCTACCTCATCGGAGTCAAAGACTTTAATAAATCGCTTCCTTGTATCATCATCTAGATTACTGATGATATCGGCTGTGATTTCTTTAGGCAATAAATCTGTTACGAACTTACTTTCAGGAGTATCTAGTTCGTGCAGAACTGCTGTAATATCGGCAGGGTGCTGCTCTTCCATTGTGTTCACAATGAAGGCAGTATCGTTTTCCTCGATAGCAGTTTGCAGGCGCTCTATGTACTCTTTACTGAGTTCGAATTGCATAGCGCAAAAGTAGGTTATATAGGGTCAAATTCGGTTTTTTTATGTTGAAAATTGAATTAAAAATAAATCAATGTTTAAACATTGAAATTGAGAAAAAACAATTACCTTTGCATGAACAACACAGTAATCACATTTAAAGCATATAAACACAATGTCAACTACAAAATGGGGCTTAGACCCAACTCACAGCGAAATCACTTTCAAAATCAGACACCTAATGGTATCTAACGTTTCTGGAAACTTTGGAAACTTTACTGTAAGTGCAGAAACTGAAGATGAAGATTTTAGCACTGCTAAAATTAGCTTTGGTGCCCACGTTAACTCTATTAACACTGGCAACGAGCAACGCGATGGTCACTTACAAAGTGCAGATTTCTTTGATGCAGCAGCTTTCCCAGCTATTTCATTTGAAAGCACCAGCATTGAAAAGGACGGTGATAATGCTTACAAACTACATGGGCATTTAACAGTAAAGGATGTTACCAAGCCAGTAACTTTTAATGCTGAACTAGGCGGTATTGCGAACGATCCATATGGCAACCGCAAGGCAGGTTTTTCAATTGAAGGAAAAATTAACCGTAAAGATTTTGGTCTTACTTGGAATGCAACCACAGAAGCTGGTGGCTTACTAGTAGGCGAAGACGTGAAACTAGCTGCTGAAATTCAAGTAGTAAAGCAGGCTTAATTTTAGTCTGAATATATAACTCAAAAACCACCGCTTAGCGGTGGTTTTTGAGTTTAAAGCTTTTAAAATATTACCACAATACTTTTATCCTCTTGAATAGAAAAACTGCTCAGAAACTACTTTGCCGTCAACAACATTGTAAACGCCAATTTCAGTAATCATTGCTCTGCCCATATCTCCCTTAAAGGTTATATCTGAGTGCATAGCAACGGTAAACCAATTACCTGATACTAGCGGACCATCAACGCTTCCTCCGTTAAAAGTTTCAACCATCATATTCCATTGGGCACCCTTTTCTTTAATAGCTGCCAATCCTTTTACAGTGGTTAGCCCTTGTGCGCCTTCTGGTTCAATACTTATTGCATCTGGATGATACAATTCGTCTTGAGCAATATCGTACTTGCCTTGACTTACTAATTCTACTAGACGGTTGGCTACTTCAAGTGTGGTCATAAGTTGGGATTATTTGATGGTTAAAATGGCAAAGATAAGTGCCTTAACATAGTTACTTTGTTTAATGTTGCCTAATCAAATCCTATTATTTTATTAAAATTTAATTTTTGGATTAAACAAAGCTACCGATTACTTATACAGCCAACCTTTAAAGCGGTTTTGTAGGAAGGGAATGATTACTCCTAATAAGGGTACCAATATTCCGGTAAGAATAAGTGTCTTTAATAATTGGTGCAATTCACCAATAAGTGGCCAAAGAAAAAAGAATAGAATGTTAATGAGCGGGTAAATGGTGAGCCAGTTCAGCAGCAACATTTTCCAAATTACTGGTTTATTCAAAGTGTTTAAATTGGGTTTTGATTATTAATAACATTAAAAAAGCCTGAAAGAAAATTTTCTTTCAGGCTTTGGTATTTCATTGAACAATTAGATTAGTTCGATATCGTCGTTACTCCAACGTGGTGAACCTGTTGTAAAGTTATCGCCACCATCTTCTTTCTTAGGAGCATCAGGATTGCCACGCTCACGGTAACCGCCGCCAGCAGGTTTATCGCCACGGTCGCGATTAAAACCACCACCGCCGCTTCTGCGATCATCTGAACGGCCACCACCTCTGCGGTCGTCGCCACCTCTACCTCCACGGTCGTCGCGTCGTTCGAAGGTACGTTCTTCACGCTCAGGACGTTCTACATAGCCTTCAGGCTTAGGTAGTAATGCCTTTCTGCTCAAACGATACTTACCTGTTTTAGGGTCGATACCAATTAATTGAACTTGTACTTCTTCATCTATTTCAAAAACACCATCCATAGTTGGTAGGCGCTCCCACTTCACTTCGCTAATATGGAGTAAACCATCTTTGCCTGGCATAAATTCAATAAAGGCACCAAAGCTTTGGATACTCTTTACTTTACCAACATAAGTACCCATTACTTCTGGTTCGGTAACAATGCCACGAACACGACCTACGGCCATATCCATTGCCTTCTTATCTACTGCAAAAATAGATACCATGCCACCTTCTTTGGTTTCTTCAATAGTAACAGTAGCACCGCTTTCACGCTGAATTTCCTGTACAATTTTACCGCCGGGTCCTATCACTGCACCAATCATTTCTCTAGGGATCATGATTACAGTAACACGAGGTGCATGTGGTTTTAATTCTTCTCTTGGTGTTTCGATGGCTTTCATCATCTCACCTAAGATATGTGTTCTACCTTCCTTAGCTTGGTGAAGTGCTTCTTTCATTACTTCGAAAGGAAGACCATTCACTTTAAGGTCCATTTGGCAAGCGGTAATACCTTTGGCAGTACCAGTTACTTTAAAGTCCATATCGCCAAGGTGATCTTCATCGCCTAAGATATCGCTCAAAATTGCATAACGGCCACTTTCATCGGTAATTAAACCCATAGCAATACCAGATACTGGTCCGCTAATGTTTACACCAGCATCCATAAGGGCAAGCGTTCCTGCACATACGGTAGCCATTGACGATGAACCATTAGACTCTAATATATCCGATACTATACGTACAGTGTATGGGAACTTTTCTTCAGGAGGTAGTACCTTCTTCAAGGCACGGAATGCTAGGTTACCGTGACCTACTTCTCTACGACCAGGACCACGGTTAGGCTTCACTTCGCCTGTACTAAAGCCAGGGAAGTTATAGTGAAGCATAAACTTATTGTAGCCTAAGAACATAGCACTATCAACCATTTGCTCATCTAACTTAGTACCTAAGGTAACTGTAGTTAATGATTGGGTTTCGCCACGAGTGAACAAAGCAGAACCGTGAGCTCTTGGTAAATAATCTACCTCGCTCCAAATAGGACGAATTTGATTTGTTTTTCTACCATCTAAACGTTGTTTAGTTTCAAGCACTGCATTACGCATTGCTTCTTTTTCAACATCGTGATAGTATTTCTTAATTAAACCAGTTTTTTCAGAAGTTAAGTCTTCAGCAGCATATGTAGCTAAATGAGCTTCTAACACGGCTTTAAATGCAACCTTACGAGCATTCTTATCTGGGTTTCCAGTTTTAGCAATAGCAATAACATCGTCATAAGTAGCAGCTTTAACAGCAGCCTTCAAATCCCAATCGTTTACTTCGTGGTTGTACTCACGTTTTACAGTAGTACCAACTTCAGCAGTAAAATCAATAAGTGCTTGGCACTGTAATTTAATTTCTTCGTGTGCGAAAACGATAGCTTCAAGCATTTCTTCTTCAGAAACCTCGCTCATTTCGCCTTCCACCATTACAATATCATTAATGTTAGCAGCAACA
This sequence comes from Cytophagaceae bacterium, assembly GCA_027487695.1. Taxonomy (GTDB): domain Bacteria; phylum Bacteroidota; class Bacteroidia; order Cytophagales; family Flexibacteraceae; genus JAIYDB01. The sequence goes on from JAIYDB010000083.1 coordinate 41,911, forward strand.
ATTAAATCAAGCGTTGCCACGTTCATTTGTTCCTTAGTAGGATTGATATGAAGTTGGCCATTTACTTTAGCTACACGTACTTCAGATACTGGTCCGTTGAAAGGGATATCAGAAGCAGCAAGCGCAGCAGAAGCAGCAAAACAAGCCAATGCATCTGGCTGGCAATCAGCATCTGCACTAATTAGGTATAGCATTACCTGCGTTTCGGCGTGGTAATCGTCTGGGAAAAGTGGACGTAAAGCTCTATCAACCAAGCGGCTAATTAAGATTTCACGATCGCTCAAACGGCCTTCTCTTTTCAAGAAACCACCTGGGATACGACCAGCAGAAGCAAATTTCTCCTGATAATCAACACTTAGAGGAAGGAAATCTATGCCTTCACGGGCATCTTTGTTACTTACAATGGTTGCTAAAATCATAGTGTCGCCCATACGGAGCACTACAGAACCATCGCTTTGTTTGGCAAGTTTCCCAGTTTCAAGGGTAATTACGCGACCATCGCGTAAGGGAACCTGCTTAGTAATTACATTAAAGGACATTAAAATTGGTGGTTAAAGAGCAGCGGGTTGCTTTAGGTTGCAATGCAGGGCAATTAGTAACTATAAAGTATTGAAATTGAGGCATTGCGAACTGCTCCAGATTTTTAGTTATTGTTTTCAGGGTAAATATAAGGTAAAAAAGTTGAGTACCTACATAAAAAAACACCTCGAAACAATATCGAGGTGTTTGATATAAGCTATAAAGCTTCAGAAATTACTTTCTTAAGCCTAATTCTGCAATAATTGAACGGTAGCGATTAATATCTTTACGATATAAATAATCTAAGAAAGCTCTACGCTTTCCTACCATTTTCATTAAAGAAAGGCGTGTAGCGTGGTCTTTCTTCTGCTTCTTCAAGTGTTCGGTCAGGTGGTTAATCCTGTGCGTGAAGAGAGCAATTTGAGATTCCGCAGAGCCAGTATCGGTTGCTGATTTTAAAGCACCATGCTTTTCAAACAACTCTTTTCTGATTTCGCTAGTCAAATACATCAGTTTGCGTGATTTGTTTAAGGGATTGCAAAGGTAGGTATTTATTTCAGAGTACCAAACTTATTTGAATTAGGAAAACCTAATCAAACAAAAAACCTGCTTTTCGCAGGTTTTTTGGTACTACAATTCGGGTGTGTATATGGTACTAGTGTTCTTTACTTAACAATTAAGCGGGTAGTAGCTACGCGCTTGTTGGCTTCTTTAACCGAAACAAAGTATTGCCCATTTGGCAATTCCTTAACGTTGAGGCGTGTACCAGTAGTACCTTCTTGTAGAGGTGCTTCAAAAACTACCTTGCCTATAATATTTACAACTTCAATAGTTGCAGCCGAACCTGTAACTGGGTAAGAAATACTTACTACATCATTAGCAGGATTAGGATAAGCTTTCATTTCTGCTTTAGCTACCCTGTTGCTTACAGAGTTAGGTCTAGTATCGAAAGTAACAATAGTACAAACAGAATCGCTCATGTTGCCATCAACAAAAAAGCAATATTTTACACGAGTAACACCAACAGATTCTAAGGGTATGTAATCGGCCTTGAAGCTATTGTTAGATTGGCCAGGGCTTAAAGCAATAGCATCTGGACTTGTAGTTACACTTGGTGGATAGCAGTTAATTCCCCAACAAAAGTTTGAAAAAGAACCAGGGGCTTGTTGCAAAATTTGAGAGGTTACTTTAACCGCTAAATCTCGGTTAGAAGTATTAGTTATAATAGAGTTGCTTTCCAATAAGCTTGCGGTAGGCAAACCATTTACAACCGGAGCTAGGTTATTAACTCTTAAGCTTTGTGCATTAGCAACTAAGGAGCCGGCTAATACGCATATAACAAGTAATATTTTCTTCATTGAAATCAATCCAGTTTATAGGTACGGAGTAGTGTGTTTACACTTGATACAAAGCTATTAAATAATTCTTAAAATTACCTAATAATTTTTCCTTAATATTTGCAGTAAGCAAAAGATTTAAGGCTTTGTAAGCTAGCTGACAGAATAAGTCTTTAATTTTTGCTTTTTTTACGTTCCAATTGCAATTCCAAAGTAACCCACCTACCTATACACTGTTTACCTATGAAAAACTTACTCCTTATTTTAGCACTAGCACTTACTTTTAGCAGTGTGCAAGCACAAGAAAAGGCTGCCCGTAAATTACCTGCTGCCGAAATCAAAACTTTAGATGGTAAAGTAATCAATACCAGTACGTTAAATAACAATGGTAAGCCAGTTATAATCTCCTTTTGGGCTACTTGGTGCAAGCCATGTATAACTGAGTTGATTAATATAGCCGATAAGTATGAGCAGTGGCAAAAGGAAACAGGAGTAAAGCTAATTGCCATTTCTATTGACGATGCCCGTAACAGTATTAAAGTATCGCCATTTGTAAAGGGTAAAGGTTGGGATTACGATGTGTATTTAGATCAAAATCAAGACCTTAAGCGTGCTATGAACGTGAATAACGTGCCTCACGTTTTCTTGCTTAATGGCAACATGGAAATAGTTTGGCAACATAACAGCTATGCCGAAGGCAGTGAAGACCATCTGTTTGAGTTAGTGAAAAAAGTAGCAGCAGGCGAACAAATTTCTGCCACTGAATAATTCTGCTTCATTTTCAATATTTTGGTTTTTCTCTCTCTCTCTCAATAAGTAAATGCGTTATTTATTTTCAATCCTTTTATTGTTTGCTGCTTCACAGTTCACTTTCGGGCAATCTGAAGGTAATACGCTACAAATTCACGGCGATATTCAATTTGATGCGCAGTATTACCGAGCCGATTCTTTAATTGGAGCACCTGAAGTACCAGAAAAAATATTGAGTAATGCTGTAGGTAATTTTATTGCCACTTATGGCAACTTTACCGCTGGCGTTAGGTATGAAAGTTATTTAGGACCCTTACAGGGAATTGATCCTAGGTATAGAGGTAGCGGCTTCCCTTACAGGTTTGTAACCTATTCGGATGGTAGGTTTACTTTTACCATAGGTAACTTTTATGAGCAAATAGGCAGCGGTATTATCCTTAGAACTTATGAAGATAGAAACCTAGGTTTTGATAACTCTATAGATGGTGTTCGCCTTAAAATGAACGTGATCAAAGGGGTAGCGGTAAAAGGTTTCGTGGGTAGGCAGCGTACTTTCTTCGATTTAAGCCCTGCATTGATTCGCGGAGCAGATGTAGAAGTTACAGTTAACGATTTAGATTCTGGAATTAATATTCCTGGTCAGTTAATTATTGGTGCTGGGGCAGTAAGCAAATTTCAACGCGATGAAGACCCAAGTCTTATATTACCAGAAAATGTTGGTGCTGTTTCAGGGAGGTTTAATTGGGTTTTCCCTAGCTTGAACATTTATGGAGAATATGCTTACAAGGCAAACGACCCTAGCTTAACCAATAACTTCCGATACAACAGAGGTGAATCGGCCTTTCTAACAATTTCTTATACTAAAAAGAGATTTGGTCTTTCTGTTTCAGGCAAGCGCGTAGATAATATGGACTTTAGGGCCGATAGAAATGCAGTAGGTAATAACCTAAACATTAACTATCTGCCTGCCTTAACCAAGCAACATACTTACGCCTTAGCAGGTACCATATATCCGTATGCAATACAGCCATTGGGTGAAATGAGCGGGCAAATTGAACTCACCTATAACTTACCTAAAGGAAGTGCCTTAGGTGGTAAATACGGAACTAGTATTTTAGTAAACCTAAGTGGGGTAAATAATATTCAACGCAATTCCTTGAACGACGATAGCACCACTAGAATTGGTTATGAGAGTCCGTTTTTTGGTATTGGTAAGCAAAAGTATTTTCGCGATTATAACATAGAAATTAGCCGCAAACTTTCAGATAAGGTAAAGGCATCGGTAACCTACCTACACCTGTTTTATGATATAGACGTAATTAGAGGCTTAAGCTCACAGGGTACAGTAACGGCAGATATTGCCATTGCCGATGTTACTTGGAAAGTAAGCAAAAAGCATATCCTTCGTTTTGAAGGGCAAACCCTTCAAACCAAACAAGACCTAGGTTCTTGGGCTATGGGCTTAATAGAGTATAGCTTTGGTTCAAAATTTTACGCTGCTATTATTGATCAGTATAATTACGGTAATAGTGTAGCAGATCAGCAAATACATTATATCACTGGTAATTTTGGGGTAAACCTAAACACTACAAACATCCGTTGTTCGTTTGGTAGGCAAAGAGCAGGCATTGTTTGCGTAGGTGGTGTTTGCCGAAATGTACCAGCAAGTAACGGTGTGCAAATTTCAATAACTTCAAGCTTCTAGAAATCAATATGAAAAGTATAAAAATTATTGGCTTGTTTATTGCAGGAGCTATTGGCTTCTTTTCTGCCTGCGATTATGTGGATAACCCTTTTCCAAAAAAGAGGGTAAGAACCTTCGTAGATACCTTCGGTTTAGACAGTGCTGCAAATCTTCAGACAGAACCTGAAGCCTTGAAAAACGTATTATTAGAAGATTATACAGGTCACCAATGCGGTAACTGTCCTCGTGCTCATGAAGATGCTGCTGCTTTAGCAGCTACTTATGGCAAAAGGTTAGTAATTATGGGTGTTCATGCTGGTGTGTTTTTCACTCGTTTAGATGCTAAATATACTGTAAACTTTCGAACAGAAGCAGGCGATACCTACGAAAGAGAATGGGGCGTAGAAGCTCTAGGCTTACCACAAGGAATGGTAGATAGAACCCCGCTTTCTGGAACTAGCCCTGTAATTACCAGAGGTAGTTGGCCAACCCAAATTGCAGCCCAAATAGCTAAGCCAGTAGGCGC
>JAIYDB010000052.1 GCA_027487695.1 Cytophagaceae bacterium
AGGAAGGCCATTGAGGCAGGTACGCAAGCCCTTTTTATCCTTCCTGAAATTGCCCTTACTACACAAATTCTTTCTCGTATAAAAAGTGTTTTGGGCAATAATGTAGCCCTTTACCACAGCCGTATGTCTGATGCGGAACGGGCGGAACTTTACATTAACGTACTAGAAGGAAAAGTTCCTTTAGTAGTTGGCGTACGTTCAGCCTTATTCTTGCCCTTTCAGAATTTAAGTTTGATTGTTGTAGATGAAGAACATGAACCTAGCTACAAGCAAAACGATCCCGCCCCTCGCTATCACGGCAGGGATGTAGCCATAGTGTTAGCTAAGTACTTAGGTGCCAAGGTTTTGCTCGGCAGTGCTACCCCATCGTTTGAGGCGTATTACCAAACTCAAATTGGTAAATGGACCTTGGTAGAAATGAATGAACGCTATGCTGATGCCCAATTACCAGAAGTTGAAGTAATTGACATCCGTCCCTTCAGAGAAAACAAGGAACTAAAAGGTAACTTCTCCCCTCCTCTACTCGATTTGTTAGCTGAAACTAAGAAACGAGGCTTTCAAAGTATTCTATTTCAAAACCGCCGTGGCTATTCGCCTTATGTAATGTGTAATGCTTGTGGAGAAATACCCAAGTGCATTAACTGCGATGTAAGTCTTACCCAACACCTAAAGCAGCACGTGTTAAGGTGCCACTATTGCGGTTATACTGAACCTGCTCTGAAAGCTTGTAAGGTTTGTGGTTCCGTAGAAATAAACTCGGTAGGCTTTGGTACTGAGCGCATTGAAGATGAGTTGAGTTTGCTTTTGCCTAATCTTACCATCCAGAGGATGGATTTAGATACTACCCGTAACAAGGGTAAGCTTGAAAGCATCATTGAATCAGTAGAAAATGGTGAAACTGATGTCCTTGTCGGTACCCAAATGGTTACCAAGGGCTTTGATTTTGCCAAAATGATTACGGTAGGTATTTTCGATATTGACCGAATGATTCACCTTCCCGATTTCAGGGCTGCCGAGCGTTGCTTCCAAGTCGTGATGCAGGTAGCAGGCAGAGCAGGCAGACGGCAAGAACAAGGTAAATTACTTATCCAAACCAATAATCCCAACCAGCCTATCATTCAGCAAATTGTAGCTTCAAACTATGTAGATTTTTACAATGAAGAGCTAAAAGAACGCGAGCGTTTTCATTATCCACCATTCACAAGGATTATAGAAATATCGGTAAGGCATGAAGATTTAATGGTTGCTAAGGATGCTGCTACAAGTTTTGGCAAAACCTTACGTTTAAATTTAGGAGCCGATAAGGTTCTTGGACCAGAAGCACCTTCTGTTGGAAGGATAAGAAATAAGTTCCATTTCCATATTTTACTCAAATTGGAGCCTTCTGCAATCAATTTTACCAAAGTGAAGTTATTGATTAAAGAAACTGCAAAGCAACTGATTACAGAAAAAACACACAAAAAACTACAAATAGTACTAAATGTGGACCCACTGTAAAATTCATTGTTAGCTTTGTAGTCCAAAAACCAAACAATCTCGAACTCTTTATAATTTAACTTAACGGAAAATGAAACATATAATAGGTATAGTATTATTGGGTTTTATTACCCTATCTGGCTGCGGCGATAGTGAAAAGTGCGTAAAAATGGCGGCAGAAAATACCGAACTTAAGGAGCTAGCCAATTCAAAAGCCAAAGAAATAGAAGCTATCACTAATACTTTAAATGAGGTAGAAGCCAATATTGCCAGCATTGAACTTGCTGAACAACAAATAGATTCTATTAATGCAGCTTCTGGAGGTAAACCTTCTGAAGATCAAAAAGTTAGAATTGAGCTAAGGGTTACTGCTATTAGAAACTACTTAGAAAACAATAAGTTAGCACTTGAAAAGCTACAGTCCCAATTGGCAAGGTCTCAGAACCAAGATAAGTTAAGAGGCTTACAAGCAATGCTTTCTAAAATGAAAGCCGATGCAGAAGTTAAGGAAACTGAAATTGTGGGCTTGAAAACTGCTATTGATAGTTTGAATAAGAAAGTAACTGATTTAGATCAATCTCTGGCGGCAACTTCAGGTGAACTAAACAAGAATGTGCTAGAATTAGAGCAACGTAAGAAGGATTTAGAAGCTAAAGAAGCTTTAATAAACTCTGTTTACGTTTACGTAGGCGATAAAAAAGACCTGGTGGCTAATGGAATTACTAAGCGCGAAGGAGGTGTATTCGGATTTGGAAAGAAAAGCGTCTTAAATGATAAACTTGAAACTGCTAAGTTTAAAAAGGTAAGTTTGAAAGATACCAAAGACCTTGAACTTGGCGATGTGGATAAGACAGATTTCCTTACCAAGCACCCATCTGATAGCTATACCCTATTAATGGTTGAAAAGAAAGTGGTACTTAGAATTACAAATCCAGAAAAATTCTGGTCGTTAAGTAAGTACTTGGTTATTGAAATTGACTAGTTCAGTTATAAACCTTAAAGTAAAAGGCAGCCTTATCATAAGGCTGCCTTTTGCATTTTATTGGCTAGGCAGTAAATCAGATTAATTATTGCTTATTTTTGCCCACCTAAAATTTACATTGAACTTGAGGCTAACCCTTCTATGCCAATACATTTAATATCTGGAGCCTGTGGCTTTGTGGGTCGGAATATGACCAAGCGTTTATTAGCCACCACCAATGCGCATTTGGTTATTGTTGACGACCTTTCAGTAGGTACTCATCCTTCAACTTGGTTAGCAGATTACAATGCTGTTGAAAAAGAAGGTTATACGCTTATTAACGACCGTATCTTCTATTTCCAGCACGATTTTAGAACTTTCCTTCGCAATGTTTCTGAAACGGAAAACTGGATTCAGAAAACTTTAGGTTTACAAAACGAAAAGTTCGACGATGTATTCCACTTTGCTGCCATTGTAGGTGGTAGGGCAAAAATTGATGGCGACCCTATGATGGTTGCCCTTGATTTAGCTATTGATGCAGAGTTCTTCTATTGGATTTGTAGGCACAAACCTGCTAGGGTTATGTACCCAAGTTCAAGTGCCGCATATCCTGTTTCTAAGCAAACAGTAACCGATGCTATTGCTTTAAGCGAAAGCGATATCGACTTCAACAATATGGGTCAGCCAGATATGACTTATGGTTGGAGTAAACTCACTGGCGAATACCTAGCTAAAATTGCTGCCCAATATTATGGCATCAGCATAGCTTGTGTGCGTCCGTTCAGTGGCTATGGCGAAGACCAAGATTTATCTTATCCAATTCCTGCCATTGCAGCACGTGCTGCAGGCAAAGAAGACCCATTTGAAGTTTGGGGAACTGGAAAGCAAGGAAGAGATTTCGTACATATTGACGATTGCCTAGATTGCATTTTAATGGCAATGGATAATATCAAAGATGGCACGGCCATTAATATTGGTAGTGGCAGGTTAAGTTCATTCCTTGAAATAATAGACTTATTCACCGAATTTGCAGGTTACCAACCTACTATTAAACCCCTTACCGATAAGCCAGTGGGTGTGCATAGCCGTTATTCTAATATGGACTATGTAAAAAATACCTTCGGCTGGGAACCAAAGATTTCGCTTCGTGAAGGTATGAAGCGAGTTTATGAAGCATCAGTAAAAAGACTTGGATAACAAAACCCTAAAACACCTTTACATAAAAGGTGTTTTAGTTTTTAGTACAACATTAAAATCCTTAAATGGCTACCAATACACACCTTACCATACATAAAGTAGTTGCTGAAACTGCCGATACCATCAGCATTCATTTTCAACAACCTTGGCATAAAATGATAGACTATAAGGCGGGGCAATACCTTACCCTTATAGCCACTATTGATGGTAAACAAGTTCGCAGACCGTATTCCTTATGTTCTTCTCCCCACGCCGATGCATTTCCTGCAGTGGCAGTGAAAAGAATTCCAGGTGGGCTAATGAGTAACTTCTTAGCCGATTGGGCTGAAGCTGGTAAAGGTTTGGAGATTTTGGAGCCTATGGGTAACTTTTTCTATGAACCAGCTCCAGAAAAAAGAAGGCATTTAGTGCTTTTTGCTGCTGGTAGTGGAATTACCCCTATGTTCAGCATCATAAAGTCGGCTTTGAAAATGGAGCCGAACTCTGAAATTACCTTGGTGTATGGAAATAGAAATGTCGATAGCATTATATTCCATAAAGAACTTACTGAACTACAAGGAAATAATAGTAACAGACTTCGTATTGTACATTGCCTAACCTCGCCACCAGAACAATGGTATGGTGCAACAGGCCGTATTTCGCCTGAAATGTTAGGCGAAATTTTAGACCAAACTGCGCCAGTTTTACCTGTTGAAGATAGTTTGTACTTTATGTGCGGACCACAAGGTATGATGGATTCTGTGCAACAAGTACTTATAAGTCGTGGAGTACCAGCAACTAAAGTATTTCACGAAAGCTTCTTTAGCAGTGTAAGTGAAGAAGATAAAGAAGCTGCTATTCAAGAACAAGGCATTATTGAACGCACCGTAAAAGTAATTTACGATGGCGATGAGTTCGAGTTTACAGTTCCAGCACACAGCACCATTTTAGAAGCAGCACAAGATGCTGATGTAGATCTGCCTTATTCTTGTCAGAGTGGTCTATGCACTGCTTGTCGCGGTAAATGCCTAAGCGGTAAAATCCATATGGATGAAACTGAAGGCCTTAGCCAAAATGAATTAGAAAACGGTTATATACTTACTTGCGTAGGTCACCCACTTACAGCTAACGTAGTTATTGAAATAGGATAATGGAACAAACTACCGCACCTGCAATAGGCATAATTATGGGCAGTAAAAGCGATTTGCCAGTAATGCAATCCGCTGCCGATTTTCTAAAAGATATTGGGATTCCTTACGAAATTACTGTAGTGAGTGCCCACCGTACCCCTTTAAGGATGGTAGAATATGCTCAAAATGCCCGTTCACGTGGCATAAAAGTGATTATTGCAGGTGCAGGTGGTGCTGCCCACTTACCAGGGATGGTAGCTTCGCTTACTTCTTTACCTGTTATTGGGGTGCCAGTAAAGTCTAGCAACTCTATTGATGGCTGGGATAGCGTTTTAAGTATTTTGCAAATGCCAGGAGGAGTGCCAGTAGCTACCGTAGCTTTAAATGGAGCCTTAAACGCAGGTATTTTAGCAGCCCAAATTATTGGCAGCGCAAATAGTGAAATAGCCCAGAAGTTAGATGATTACAAGGAAAGCCTTCGCCTAAAGGTAGAAGAATCGGTAAAGGATATGGAAATTAAGCCTATCGGTTTTAAGGCTTACTAAAGCTCACTTCCACAGGAAATTCTTTACTTCCTGCTTCTAAGGTATTGAATGCCTTACGGCTAATTTTCACAATAACCTTGCTGTTATCTCCAGTGTCTGGCAATTTGCCAATCACACGCACGTACACAGAAAATCCGTTTACCTCATTCTTTACTTTCAGAATAGTGCCTACAGGTGCTGTTTTGTGAAGTGCAAGGTGTAATTTACTATTCTTCTGATCGTCAATTACTTCTGCAATACCTTTTTCAACTACTCGCTCAAATCCACTTTCGCCAAGGTCAATTTTTGCTTCGCCTTCTTTCGCTGGAGCATCATTGGTTTCTGGCTTAATTACTTGTTCACCTCCTTTTTCAATTTGAACCGAGGCTACACCTTTAGCAGGTGCTTTTAGCTTTAGCACTTGCCCTTCCGAAAGGGAGCCTGTACCTAATCCGTTCCAAACTTTTAACTCGTTAGCTGATACCCCATAAAGTCGGGCAATGCTAAAAAGTGTTTCACCACTTTTTACCTTATGACTTTCAGGATTATTAGATTTTGCCTTTGAAGTTGCTTTAGGAGCCGTGTTAGTAGCAGCTGCTTTTGCGGTTGTAGAAGGAACCTTAATCACTTCGCCCACCTTAAGTTCAGTTACTCCAGAATTAGCTGCCTGTAAAGCACTTACACTACATTTGTACTTACGGGCAACGCTATAAAAGGTTTCTTTAGGGTCAACTTTGTGAAGAATAAATACCTTCCCATCTTTTTTTTCCACACCAACACTATCGGTTGGGTGGTAGTTAGCAAAAGCATTCTGAACTAACAAAAACAGTAAAATAACGAGTATGGAATGTAACTTCATTGGAGAGATTGATGCGTGCATAAGCAAGAAACTAACAAATATAAAGCCATTATGAGTATAGCTTAACAAGCATTGCTTAATTTTGAACTTTAAATATCGGTAATTATTGTATTAATATAGCTAAATGTCGGTTTCAGAAGAACTTAGAAGTAAATACCAATTGGTTGTAGGGTTAGAAGTTCACGCCCAATTGCTCACCAATAGCAAAGCCTATTCATCAGATGCCAATGAATATGGCGATTTACCTAATACCCATATATCGGTAGTTACACTTGCCCACCCTGGTACCTTACCAGTGCACAATACCAAAGTTGTTGAGTATGGTGCAAAAATGGGCTTGGCTACAAACTGTTCTATTACTAGATATAACTATTTCGATCGTAAAAATTATTTCTATCCAGATTTACCGAAGGGCTATCAGATTACCCAAGATAAAACGCCCATTTGTAGAAGTGGATTTTTAGATATTAAGTTAAAGGAAGGTGTAAAACGCATCGGTATTACCCGTATTCACATGGAAGAAGATGCCGGCAAAAGCATCCACATTGCAGGTGAAGAAGAATCGCTTATTGATTTGAACCGTGCTGGTGTACCATTAGTTGAAATTGTTTCTGAACCTGATATCAGAACCACTGAAGAAGCATACGCCTATCTTTCTGAAATAAAGCGATTAGTGCGTTACCTAGAAATTTGTGATGGTAATATGGAAGAGGGTTCTCTCCGTTGTGATGCCAATATTTCCGTAATGCTTAAAGGTGCTACTGAATATGGAAGAAGGGTGGAAGTTAAAAACATGAACAGCTTCCGCAATGTGGTAAGGGCTATTGATTTTGAAATGGACCGCCAAATTGAACTGATTGAAGCTGGTAAAGAAGTAAGCGGCGAAACCCGTATGTTCGATGCTACAACTGGCGAAACGTATAGCCTACGTTCAAAGGAAAACTTGAACGATTACCGTTATTTTCCAGAACCTGATTTACAGCCTTTTGTAGTTACCGATGAATGGTTAGCTGGTGTTACTTCTTCAATGCCGCCTTTGCCGCAAGCACTTTATAAAAAGTTTACTGAAACTTATCTATTGCCTGAATACGATGCAAACGTATTGGTTGATAACAAAGAAACTGCCTTGTTCTTTGAATCGGTAGCACAGCATTCTACGCATTACAAGGCAATATCAAACTGGATTATTGGTCCAGTAAAAGGATATTTGAATGAGCTAACTCTTTCATTAGACCAATTCCCTATTTCCTCTGAAAGACTAGCTGAGTTGGCTAATTTCGTTGAATCAGGAAAAGTTAGCTTTGCTGCGGCTAGTCAGAAGATTTTCCCTGTGATGTTGAAAAACCAAACTGCCTCACCAGAAGTTATTGCCAAAGAACTTGATATTATCCAAGAAGGCGATGAAACTACCTTGTTACCCATTATTGACGAGGTACTTACCAAATTTGCCGATAAGGTTCAGCAATATAAAAATGGTAAAACAGGCTTATTAGGTCTGTTTGTAGGCGAAGTAATGAAAGTTACCAAAGGCAAAGCCGATCCTAAGCTCACTAATAAATTGGTTATCCAACAACTTGAAAAGTAATACAACACGTTTACCTATATGAAAATCACCTTCTATGGTCATTCTACCTTTTTAGTAGATACTGGCAGTCATAAAATTATCTTCGATCCATTTATTACGCCTAATCCTGCTGCAGCTGGTATTGATGCTAGTAAAATAAAGGTCGATTTTGTTTTGCTTTCTCATGCTCATTTCGATCACGTAATTGATGTGGAATTGTTGATGGAGCATAATCCTGAAGCCACCATCATAGCTAATGCTGAAATTGCAGGTTACTATCAAACCAAGGGCGTAAAGAATACCCATGGAATGAACTCAGGTGGTAAATTCAATTTCCCTTTTGGTGAAGTTAGAATGACACAGGCAGTACATAGCAGTACTTTCCCAGATGGTACAAGTGGAGGTCACCCGAACGGCTTTATTATTACCACCCCAGAAAAGAAATTTTACTATTCCGGAGATACTGCACTTTTTGCCGATATGAAATTATTAGGCGAACTGTACGCTCCAGAAGTAGCATTCCTTTGCATAGGAGATAACTACACCATGGGACCAACAGAAGGGGCCATTGCTGCACAGTATTTAGGTCTTACAAAGGCAATTGGTATGCACTTTGATACTATGCCTAGCATTGCAATAGATCATACTCAAGCTAAAGCCCTTTTCGATGGAAAAGGTGTTGCTTTACATTTGCCAACTTTAGGCGAAACCTTCGATATTTAGCCTTAAGCCAATAAATTTTTGGCTAATTACTTGCCTTCCAATACTGCATAATGCAAGTTTGGAAGGCATTTGTTTTTTTACCTTTTTATTGGTTTTCTTTTGCTTAAATTTGCTTTTCGCTAATGGGATATCCCCCCAGTGAGCGTAATCAGATATGGGTAAAATTATTGCAGTTGCTAACCAGAAAGGTGGAGTTGGTAAAACTACCACCGCTATTAATTTAGCGGCCTCTTTAGCAGCATACGAATATAAAACTTTAGTGGTAGATGCCGACTCACAAGCCAATAGTACCAGTGGCCTTGGGGTTGATACAAACCAAGTAGAATATAGTGTTTACGATAGTATGGTGAACGGAGTAAATCCGCACGAGCTTATTGTAAAAACAGATATTGAATTCTTAGATTTACTTCCATCTCACATTAACCTAGTGGGTGCAGAAGTAGAAATGATAAACCTACCCGAACGTGAGGTTAAAATGAAAGAAGTGCTTTCTCATTTGAAAGATGAGTACCATTTCATCATTATCGATTGCTCACCTTCGCTAGGTTTAATTACAGTAAACGCCCTTACCGCTGCCGATAGTGTAATTGTACCTGTTCAGTGTGAGTACTTTGCATTGGAAGGTTTAGGCAAGCTAATGAATACCATCAAAATTATTCAGAAGCGTTTAAATACCGCTCTAACAATAGAGGGTATCTTGCTTACAATGTACGATGGAAGGTTACGTTTAAGTAATCAGGTTGTAGATGATGTTCGTAATCACTTCCAACACTTAGTATTTAATACCTTGATTCCTAGAAACGTAAAGCTGAGCGAATCGCCTAGTTTTGGTTTGCCTGCCATTGCACACGATGCAGAAGGTAAAGGAACCTTAAGCTATTTAAGCCTAGCCAAAGAAATTCTTGAAAAGAATGGCTTGGCACAAGCAGTAGCTTAGTTATCAAGCATTTAATTTCATAGTTCAGAAAGAAAAATTCAGATATTATTTTGAGTAATCCAATAATTAAAAAGAAGGGTGGTTTAGGAAAAGGGCTTGGCGCTTTGCTAGGCAGTGAGGTGAACTATGCTACTGGTGAGGCTATAAATACGCCTCTGCAGCAAGTGAACCATATTGCTGAAATTGCTATTGAGTATATCCAAACCAATCCCTTTCAACCACGTGAACATTTTGATGCAGAGGCTTTACAAGAGTTGGCTGAATCAATTAAGGTGCACGGGATTATTCAGCCTATTACTTTACGCAGGCTTTCTGAAAAAGAATATCAACTAATAAGTGGCGAACGCCGATTCCAAGCGAGTAAACTTGCTGGTTTAGAATCTATTCCTGCTTACATCCGTACCGCTAACGACCAGCAGATGCTGGAAATGGCTCTTATTGAAAACATTCAACGAGAAAACTTAAACGCCATTGAAATTGCCCTTAGTTACCAGCGAATGCTATCCGAATTGGAAATGAAGCAAGAGGAACTAGGCGATAGAGTTGGTAAAAAGCGTACTACGGTCAACAACTATTTACGCTTACTGCGCTTGCCTCCTGAAATTCAGGTAGCTGTAAGAGATGGTAAGTTAAGTATGGGACATGCTCGTGCCTTGATTAGTATCGAAAATATAGCCGACCAGCTTTATGTATATAAGCAAGTGCTGATGAGCGATTTATCGGTTCGTGCTACAGAAGATTTGGTAAGGAGAACTATCCAACCAAAAACTAAGGAAGTTGAAACTAAGAAATCAGGTCAAGTAAACCCTGAAATTTTGCAGGTTCAAACCAAACTATCTCAGCAATTCGGAACTAAAATCAAGGTTAAAAATAGCGAAGGTTATAAGGGTGAAATTTCGATCCCTTACCATAACTTGGACGATTTGAACCGTATTTTAGAAATACTAGAAAAGTAATATGAGGCGTAGTTTTTGGCTTTGTTTACTTCTTTGGGTTGGGATAAGTTCCTTATATACAGGAAAGGTTTATGCACAAATAGTAGTTGATAGTCTTCAAAAGAAGCCTATTATTTTACAAACTCCTGTTTCTCCCCTACCCGAGTCAGTCATTCCAAAATCTAAGCCCTTAGCCTTTAAACCATCACCTACCAAGGCAGCTTTATCTGCTTTGATTTTTCCAGGTGGTGGGCAATTATACAATAGAAAATGGTGGAAGGTTCCTATTGTTTATGCTGGTTTCGGCACTCTAGGGTACTTTATAGTTGATAACAATAACAAGTACAAACTTTACCGCGATGCCTATATAGAGCGTTATAAAGGCGATAAAACAGCGGCTAGCTTGTACGATAAGTTTCCTTTTATTGAGCAGTTAAGAATTAGACGTGAATTTTGGCGCAGGAATAGGGACTTTTCTATAATCCTTACTTCTTTGTTTTATGGTATCACTATTTTAGATGCCACGGTTGATGCCCACTTGTATAACTTCAACGTAACTGATGACCTAGACGGCGCAATTAAACCTACCCTAGGAATGACCTCCGATTTTTCAGGGCAAAAAAATAGCTTAACCCCTGGGCTAAGCTTAACTTTTTCTTTTAAATAAACTGCTTTATTCCGCAGTTTGAGGGGCAAGTTTAGGAGCTCTTTTCGGATTAGGGTTTATGGTATCACTCTCAATAAGTCCATCTCTAAGCCTGATTATGCGATGAGCATATAAAGCAATATCATCTTCATGGGTTACCATAATTATGGTATTACCCTTCTGATGAAGTTGGTCGAAAAGGTCCATAATTTCATAACTGGTTTTTGAATCTAAGTTCCCAGTTGGCTCATCTGCTAGTAAAATACTAGGGTTGTTTACCAATGCTCTTGCAATAGCTACCCTTTGACGTTGACCACCGCTTAGCTCATTAGGTTTGTGACCCGCACGGTTACCGAGACCAACATCGGTTAATGATTTAAGAGCTCTTGCACTTCGTTCGCTTTGTTTAACTCCAGAATAAACCAAGGGCAATGCTACATTATCCAACGATGTAGAACGAGGCAACAAGTTAAAGGTTTGGAACACGAAACCAATTTCCTTATTACGGATTTCAGCCAATTCGTTATCGTCCATATTACTTACATCTTTGCCATTTAAAATATAAGTACCACCAGTGGGAGTATCTAAGGCACCAATAATATTCATCAGGGTACTTTTTCCAGAACCTGACGGACCCATAAAAGCTACATATTCCCCTTTGTTAATTGAAAAGGTAACTGATTTTAAGGCCTGAACTACTTCCTCACCCATTACATACTTACGGGCAATATTTTCAGTTTGAATGATAGGCTGTGCCATAGGAGTTTAAATATGATACAAGTTACCTTATTCAGATAACAAAGAAGGCATTAATTTTATAACTAGCAAAGGTACTCCACCAAAGGTTATGGGGTGGTTTCTGTGGCTTGTTGGGCTTGAATTTGAATACCAATACTGTTTGCGAATATGGCATAATCGCCTTCAGGCATAATGTATCGTAATTGTTGTAAGGCAGTTTCGGCAAAGCCATCAAACCCTAAGGCAGTAGCTTGCAAAATATAGGCTTTCTTAAGCTTAATAGAATATGGATTAAAGTCTAGTCCTTCCAAAAGCAAGTTGTACCCTTGCATTCCTCTACCAATTGAGTTGAAGTAACTACTGCTTCTAAGTACAGTAAATTCGTCCATTGGACTGGCATTCAATGCCTGCAAATACAATTTTGATGCAGAGGCTGTATCTTTTTCTAGTTGCGCTAAACCTGCTTTAAATACCAAGTAATCCTTTTTGGCTACAGGACTATTTGCTGACTGACCGAGGAATGCTTTCAAACCTTCCACATTGCCAGTTTGCATGAGCAATTGCATCATTTGCTTATCAAGGGCGGCAATAGCATTGATTTTTGCACCTTTTAATCTGCCTTCCTTTTCATATATAGATATAGCCAATTCATATTCTTTCCTTTCGGCTAAAAGGCTCATAAACCTTGCATTTAGCAGACTTTTCAAGTGTGGATCGGTAATATTTTCACGATAGCTATTTACCAAATCTGTAGGAAGTTCGGCCATTCTGTAATACAAGGCAATAAACTGCTCATATTCAGGAGCATTAGGTATTACCCCTGCCCCAATTTGCAAGGCCTTCACAATTGTGGCCGCCATTCTGCCTAAAGTATCGGTTCTTGCAGCTGCTACCCGACTTAAATCGGTAATTACATTGCCTCTGAATTTTGGATATTCGGCATAGGCAAGGTTATAAAATAAGTAACTATCTGAAGTAATATCACGGTTGTATTTGCTAAACAAATCAACTGACTTCAAATATGCACCTTCTTTAAATTGTAGGCGCGCTAAGAAATTAGTGATATTGGCCTCAGTTCCGCCAAACTTATCGTCATTAAGTCCTAAGGTTCTAAAACCTTGGTAGGTATTGCCACCATAATACAAATTATAGCCAAGGCTTATACCTAAAAACTGGTCTAAGTCCTTATTAGCCTGATAGCTAAGTTGAGTTCTAATTTCCTTTGCAATACTGGTATCGCCCCTTAAACTGGAATTTAAACCGTAGTTATAAAGGAACGCCATTTGCTCAGCTCCAAGACCAAGGGTGTCTTTTGTGTCGTGATCTTGCCAATGGAACGTTGTATCACTTTCCCCTAGAAAGTTCTTGATAGCCAAAATATTGGTTTGTAGGGCAATTGAGGTTGGTTTAGTGGTTTCAACAATCTTCTTTAAGGCTGTTACATCACCATCTTTAACTGCTTTGTATAAGTTATTAGCAAGCAATAATTCATTGTTTGGGTACAATTGTTCCGCTTTTTGGGCAATTGCTTTAGCACTATCGGATATCGAACTTAGCTGAAACAAGTATGCCTTGTTTACAATTAAAGCCTCATTATCAGGATACTTACTGAGTCCTTCATTGGTGGTTAAGATAGAGATGGTTGGGTTATCCTTATCTAATTCTAAAGCTGATTTAAACAGGTAAACTTGAGGAATTGGCTGTCTTAGTATCGCATTGGCTAAATACTCCTTAGCAGAATCTGGCTGGTTTTCAGCTACATAAATAGTAGCTAAGCCAAAATTACTATGGTTATTTAAGAAGGCTTGGTACTTGGCATCCTTATAGAATTGCTTCGCTGCAGATGGCTTTCCTAGTTTCAAGTAACAATCGCCAATGATGTTCTGATAGCCCGCAAGTGTTTGGTTTACAGTTACCTTATGCGTAAAAAAGATGGCAGAAAACATTAACACTGTGGAAAACATATACACCGATTTAATTGGCATGAACTTAGGTTCATACATAATTTGGTGCAGCTTCCCATTACCTACATTGGCATCGTAAAAGTTTACGATTACGTATAATGAAAAAGCAAACCCCATTGTAGCATAAGCTAGCGTAATAGCATCCTCAAATACCTCAATCATAGGGTCGTTACCTGACTTGAAAAGCCACGCTAAAGTGGCTAAGCTTATTACCATTAATATTGGATAGACCAAAGCACCTGACTGTTTGAACGGTATACTATCATCATACATACTACCACGCTTATACCAACTGTATAAGCCTGCTATACAGCCAATTGGAAATAGCCAAAATGGATCTATATAAATGATATCCCAACGAACTTTACCATTGTTATGAAACCATATTAAGGCAACATTAGTCACGTAGAAAAGACTAAAAATTCCGTAGTTAATCATTGCCGACTTTGATTTAACTTCTCTGCTATCGGTAAGTACTTCGTAAACTAAAGCTGGTATATCAAACCCTGTTAAATAGATAAATATAATTGCGAGCCCTATTGGCAATACCATCCCATAATGGGCTGCTATGGTAGGTGCATCGCCCATTGACGATCCGAGTAGAGATATTCCACAAATACCCAATACTAATAGTACAAATACAAGCAGCCTTTTCCCGAACGATAATTCACTTTTATAGGCAACAAAGTAATAGCTTATACCTGCTACCAAGGCAATAATTATTCCGAGAAACAACTGATTTGGTAGTCCGAAAGCCCCTAAAATATCAGGACGCATCATTACTATACCTGCTACCAGCACTACCATAGTGATATAATACAATATCCTTGAAAAATAGGTAGTTAAGGTGAGCAATAGTGCTAATGCAACTATTGAAAGTCCATATAAAACCCAAACAAACCAAGTATCTGGACTAAGAATATCAGCCGAGTAATAGCCAGTGAGCATATAACTTTTGCCTTGAACTTCAATTGGGAAGCCCAGGTACTCAAAAGTTTCTAAAACGTGGTTAATAGGTTTAAGCGTGTAGTCTGTTTTGATAGGATACACTAAATCTGTACCAGTGTACATAAAATAAAAGTATGCGATCAAAAGCAGCCCGCTTAATATAAGTAGGACTTCAAACAACCTACGCTGTATAGTAGGTAACGATTGCCAATATAACCACCTGTTATTTGTCATTTGAATAGGTAAAGAGTTGATTATTATAAATTGAGAGATAGCAAATTACAACCTCTAATATCGGTATTATCTAAACGTCCTTCTACTGTAAAGCTTATATGGCCGTTATGTTTGCCTTGATCGGCCGTTGCAATAAAACAGCAACTATGTATGTTGGCTAGGTCTATCACATTTAAGGCCCCCTTTCCAGCTTTTCGGTTTACTTCAAAAGGATTATCAGGTTCACGCAATAGCACTTTCATAGTTTCAGATTCTGTAAACCATTCAGAACCATCGGTATAGCATTGGCTATAAAGCTCGCTCATACCGTATTCAGAATAAATTTTCTCTAATCCTAAACCTGATTTCAGAATTTCGTGAAGTTCAGTTCTGATGAGCTCCTTACCCATTCCCTTCATACCCCCAGTTTCAATTACAATGGTATTCGGTGGTAAGGAAAAGCCTTGTTTTACATATTCCAATAACGCAAACGTAACCCCGAAGAGTACAATTTTCTTTCCGGTACTAGGAGCTTCGTTTATATTGGTTTGTAAACTTTCTAAGTCATTTAGGTAGAAGTGCTCGCCATTGCCACTTTCCTCCATAAAGTGCTTTACCATGGCTACCAGCGAACTATTGGATCGTTCTAGGTAATGTGGTAATAAGGCAAAGAAAACGCAATTGGTTAGGGATCCTTGCCAGTTTTCGAAAATGCGGACGCAATTATATAGGTAATAGTCCTTTCTATAAACGTAATGGTTACTTAGTGCCATTCCCGTTGTTCCACTTGAAAAGAAAACAGTTTCAGGAATTAAGTCATTAACCAATACAGTATGGTTTTTGAATAACTCAATAGGTAAAAATGGTATTTGACTAACAGCAGTTACTTGGCTTGGATTGCAATTGAGTAACCTTAACCATTCTTTGTAAATAGGTACATTTTGAGCTTGAAATTGAAAAGCACTTAAAGCCAATTGCTCCCAAGGAAGATTTTCCTCAGCAATTCGCTCTTGCCATAACTCAATAAAATGTGCTATTTCTTTAGTGTTATTCACCACTTACCTTAAAATTCACCATTGCAGGCGTAAAGGCTTCCTTTTTACTAACTACAGCCATGGTTAATCTGCTAATGCAGATATTCTTGCCATCGTCTGAAGTAATTTTGATTTCCCAAACTTGGGTTTTCTTACCAATATGAATTGGTGTTGCTTTTGCAAATACGTAGCCCTTAGTTGCACTACGCAAATGGTTGGCATTAATATCTAAGCCAACAGCATATTCCTTGTTTTCGTCAATTACACAATTAGCTGCTACTGAGCCTACGGTTTCTGCTAATGCAACAGATGCACCACCGTGAAGGATTCCCATCGGTTGAACAGTGCGCCTATCTACGGGCATTTTTGCAATCAAATAATCGGGACCAATCTCGGTAAATTCAATACCGAGATGGTCGCCCATATTATTCAAACACATTTTATTAAGGCCTACAAGGGTTACCTCAGGTCTTATAATGCGTTTAGTTTCTAAATTAGTCATTTAAAAGATTGGTGTTTTCTTAGTCGTCATCACCATCGTCTTCACTTTCATCATCATGCTGAAAGGTGTACAAGGTAGGGTCTAACTTAAAATCGCCGCTGATATAACTAGTCACAAAATTGCCGATAATTTGTTCGGTAATTTCTTCCACGTTTAAAGCTACTTCTAAGCCAACACCATAATCCCAATCAGGGAACAATTCAATACTTTCAGAAACTTTTACGCTCTCTTCTTCTTCTAATTCAAGTAAGATGGTAGCCTTAAAGTCTTCAATATCTTCTTCTTTACCTTCTGGGTACTCCCCTACTTCATTACCTTCTTCGTCAATATCAAAAGGAATATAGCCTGGGAATTCTTTTGCAGCTTCTTGTTCTGCAATGGTAATAAGTTTATCGTTATGGATAAGCCTAAGCGTGTACATCACGCAATCGAAAATTACCTCTGTATTTTCATGATGGCCAACAAAGCTAAAATGCACAAACTGATCTGAGTTTGGCTCTTCTTCATTGATTAGGAAAGGCACGCCATTGGCTTGCATTTTTTGTTTTACTTCTGCAATTTCTGCGGGATCAAATCCCAAGTTATCTGTGGCCATTGTTTTAAGTTCAGGCGTTACGGGTATTTATTTTGTAAAGTTAAGAATAGTATTGGCGTAGTTATCCCAACTTAATTCTTTAGCCATTAATTCTACGTTATCTCTTTCAATAGGATGGTCTAAAAACTGCTGCATAGCGCTTGCCATACTATCAGTATTTGCACCTTCAGCCAAATAACCGTTCTTGCCAGGAATGATGGTTTCGGGAAAATGCCCTACAGCACTTGCTAAAACAGGCATTTTAAAGTTATTGGCCATACTTTCTACTCCACTTGGGGTAGCATATTCATAAAATAATAATATGCAATCGCTCACTTGAAAGTATTTATGTACCTCTTCATCGCCTACGAAATCGTTCACTACCACTGTTTTGTCTCTTATCCCGAAGGTATCGATCATAGCAAGTGGGTTATAATCTTTTTCGTCTGAATCAGATTTGAGTAATAGCTTTTTAGCGGTACCAAAAACAGCTTGCTTTACTTTGGTGCTAAACTTTTTATTATCAAGGGTTTGCCAGAAACTTTCACCTACAATGAGCAAACTAACATCGTCTCTATCCTTAGCAAACTTGGCAAATGCCTCTATACAGAAGTGTAAGCCCTTGTATTTTCTAATGAAACCAAAGAAAAGGAAAACGTGCTTTTTAAGACCCAGTTTTCTTTTTTGCTCTTCAATATCAAAATCTGGGTTAATCTTAAACATATCATAAACTGGGTGAAACAGCTTTATGATATTGCCAGGCTTTTCAGGGTTTTGGAACCCGTTATCTAGCAGATTGAATTTCTTATTTGGGTATAATTGCTCAAGTTCAGTTACTGTTTTGTAGGCGTGAACTACGTAAGCATCGGATTTTTTGAGGGCATATTTGGTAAATAGCCTATCAATTGCACTTTCCTCTTTCTGAATTACAAAGTGTAAATCGAAAACTACCTTTATAGAACAACCGAATAACTTTTGGGCAATGAAACCTAATGGTAAACCTTGAATAGCCACCGACCATTGAAATATAACCATTTCAGGATTAATATCTTTAATGGTTCTAACAGTTTCCAGCCACGTAAATGGGTTATTGTAGTTGGTTAAATACTGGATTGTAACAGGCAAGCCTCCTAATTTATCGGCCTTGGTCTTTCTATCAATAAAATCGCGAGGTACAATTGCAGGGTATTGTTGAGACCAACTAATCAAGTGCACTTCTATATCGGGCATTTTTGCAAATGCCTTCGCTAGCGATGTTGTATAATTTGCCAAGCCTCCTTTAAACAAAGGACCTGGACCAAAAACAACAATTTTCTTTTTAGACATAACTACTGTTTAAAGTGTGAAATTACAGCTAATTACTTGGCAAAAAAAATTGGCTGCCCTATTTATAGGAGCAGCCAATTTTTCGCTGGTTGGTTTTTGTTTATTTCCTTTTTCTAAGATTGGCTAGCTTTTTAATAGTAGCATCGTCAGTAAGAGGGCTAAGTGGTTTTACTTCTGAACCTGTAGTAGGTAGCGCAAAGTAATTTCCGTTATGATACATATAGAAGGTAGTTCCGTTTTTACCATTGATTTCAATAACCTCATAAGTTTTTTCTGAGAAGTTACCGTATAGGGTTAAACGGGTATCGTTACGCTTGTAATGATAATTAAATGTAGGATTATCTGAAATGGTTTCGGCATTCAAAGTCTTAGGTCCGCTAGCCGATGTATTTGGAGTATTCATACCTTCAACCTCATCAGATTTTTTGCTTACACCATCTTCGTTATCAGATGCAGAAGCAATAGTTGGTTCCGCAGCTGCAGTAACATTGGCTTGCTTTGGTTTTTCAAGGTTAGCAACCACTTTAGGTTTGCTTGTACTTGCAACTGCCTCTTTTGGAGCTTTTTCGTTCTGAGGAGCCTCTGATTGAGTAATAACCTCAGTATTGGTTTCCTTTTCAGTAAATGTAGGAGCTGTTGAAATTACTTCCTCTTTAACAGGAACAGGTGCATTTTTAGTAGGTAAGAGCAAGAATGCAATTAATACAAAAGCTAGCGCTCCTACTCCAAATCCTATCGTTTTAGGGTTTGAATACCAAGCTGCTTTTGGAATTTCAATATTGTTAAGGCGTGCTTTTAGGGCAGCTCTTCGTGCAACCGCAATACCTTCAATAATATCTTTCTGCAGAATTGCTTCGTTTGCAAGTTTTGGGTCAGACTTTAGCAGCTCTTCAAAGCTGCTTACCTCTTCTGGGCTTAATTTGCCCATTAGGTAATTGTCTAACATTTCTTTAGCGTTGTTTGTCATTTGTTTGTTTTCTAATCTAGGAAGTCGCCTGCCTGATAATGTAGTTTTATAGTTTTATCAAGCTCTTGCTTGCACTTATATTTCTTTGTTTTGGCGGTATCGGCATTAGACAAACCCATTAGTTCGGCTATTTCTCCCATACTCATTTTTTCAAAGTAGTATAAGGTTAAAATTTGCTGACAGCTTTCATTGAGCGAGTTAATACATTTTTGAATAATGTTCTCTCTTTCCTCTCGGTCATGATCAATAACCTCACTGTTTTCTACCATTTCGCCGGAGTTTCTGGTTTTGCGTTCCAGTTCTTTTCTCCACAAATTTTGGCAGATACTGTATAAATAGGTACTGAGCTTGGCCGAAAGCACAAATTCTGCTTCACCAGTTACTTTTTCCCAAAACACAATTAATGCATCTTGAAAAATATCTTTTGCTTCGTCTTCAGAACCAGAGTTTTTTACCACCATATTCAGCATCATTTTGTAATGCTTTTTATAGAGGTATTCGAGCGCACGCTCGTCTCTCTTCTTTATTCGTTGCAGTATTTCTTGGTCCTCCATACTTTCGGATTCAGATATAGATACTTCGAGCAGTGAAATGGTAACCCGCTATATCAATAAATTTTTTACTTAACTTAAAATAAGTGCTTTAGTCGGTTGTATTACTAATAACGCTAATCTTGTTTTTTAGCCTTTGTACCTTTGCAATAAGGCGGTCTCGGTCACTGTCAAGTATGGTGAAATGTCCCATCTTTCTGTATGGCCTTGTACTTGTTTTGCCGTATAAATGCAGGAATACATTCTTTTCTTCCAGTAATTCAGTTGCGCCAGCATACATTACAGGACCGTTAAAACCTTCTGCCCCTACCAAATTAACCATTGCAGCTTCTTGCTTCAAAGCAGGACTTCCTAAAGGAAAGCCCAAAATTGCGCGCCAGTGTTGTTCAAACTGTGATGTAATGCAGGCATCAATCGAATGATGACCGCTATTATGCGGACGTGGCGCTACCTCATTTACTAATAGCCTACCAGATTTTTCAAGGAATAATTCCACAGCTAGCAATCCTACAATGCCAAGTTTATTCGCTATTTCTTTTGCTATTTCTTGGGCATCCGCAGCTATCATTGCCGGAATATCGGCAGGAGCAATAAGGTAATCAACCATATTTTGCTCATGATAAACTAGTTCGACAGGGTCGTAGCAAATGCATTCGCCGTTAACATTACGGGCTACAATTACACTTAGTTCTTTTTCAAGTTCAACAGCTTTTTCAAGTACACCAGGGGCATCAAAACCAAGGTTTATCTCACTTGCAGTATTTATTTTTTGAACTCCTCTGCCGTCAAAACCACCCGTGGCTATTTTATTGAAGGCGGGTAAAAAATGTTCATTCTCTGCAATTTCAGCCAAGGAGTTCACTACCACAAAATCTGAAGTAGCAATATTATTGTCTAAGTAAAATTGCTTTTGCTTTCGCTTATCTTTAATTAACTCAATGATCTGAGGTTGCGGATATACTTTAACCCCCTCTTGTTCTAACTGAGCTAGTGCCTCTGTATTAACCCCTTCTATTTCTATAGTTACAAGGTTTACTTGCCTACCAAAGTTAAGTACTGTGTTATAATCTGAAAAGTTGCCTACTGTAAAGTTTGAGCAACTTTTAGAACAAGGTGCATTAGGATCTGGATCTAAAATATGGAGGTCTAAATTCCAAGAAATGGCAGGCCTTAGGAGCATTTGCCCTAATTGCCCACCACCTAGTATTCCAATTTTGAAAGGTTGCTTAAAATAATCGTCTGTTGTTTGACTACTCGAGCCACCTTCTGGTAAGGGTTGTGTATTATTCATTTTCAAAATAGGCCATTGAACCGCCTACCCAATCTTTATCTTTGTTATAACGGACTCCTATCATTTCGCCTTTACTTAACCTAACTAATGAGTTGATAAGCATAGGGTTACTTGCTTCATCAGGCCAAATAAATAGCAATCTAATTTCTGCTTTAACTGGTTCGTGGTGTACATCGTAAAATGCAGGGGCATACTTTACCTTCTTCATCAAGATGTAATTCCAACGATCTTCAATATCGTTAATATCGTCTTTGGTTACATTAATTTTTACACCAGTACCTGCAAAAGAGAACAATGGTTTCAATACATAGTTCTCCAAATCGGTAGGAGGGGTATCAATTTCATTCAAGAAAGAAGTAGCTGGTACATACTTGCTTTTCAGATATGGTAAGGTGTACTTACTAATTCTAAAGAACCAATTTGGGTGACCTGCCCATTCAACATCCACAGCTTCTGTAAGGTTCCATTGAAGCTTTAAATCGGTACGCTGATGTAATTCATCGAAAATAACACGATTATAAATACGTTTGATATGGGTCTTAACCCCATCGCGCATATAATAGAGCTTGTTTTCTTCTCTGATTATTTCAGTGACACAAACCGATTTTATGTTGATTGCCGCCTCTGTGCAGTAGAAATCGATTTGTGTTTTTTGCTTGAAAGGTTCAATTTCCAATAGCACCACATTTTCATCTGGGTGCCCGTTGGTAATTACATCCTTTAAAATTTTATGGTAATTAGGTTTATCTAATCCATAAAAATAAGATTGCCACTTTTCTGGAATACCGTAATGTTTCCTGCCTTTTTCAGCAATAAGCTCTTGAAAGAAATAAAGTGATGGAAAACCTTG
The DNA here is from genome assembly GCA_027487695.1 of Cytophagaceae bacterium. Lineage (GTDB taxonomy): Bacteria > Bacteroidota > Bacteroidia > Cytophagales > Flexibacteraceae > JAIYDB01. The sequence continues at coordinate 21,890 of JAIYDB010000052.1, forward strand.
TAATTCAATTAGTTGTGGTTCGAATTCACCAGTTGCATCCTGACAAACTGCAAAATCAATGGCTAGGAAATTGGTATGCCCATTTTCATTTGGTACTTGGCAATTTCTAGGAACAGCGTTTTTTGTAATATCCTTATAATCAGACCTTTTTAGTACGTTAATAATATCGTCGCAAGCTCTAATGAGCTTTTTACGAAAATACTTCGGTACAAAAAGGGGCGATTCAGCCACCCTAAATTCAATCTGGTAATTGTATTCCTTGTCTAAATCGGCAAGGAATGCCTTGTACTTTTCATCAGTAAAATTACTGTTGAACCATTGGCGCATTTCCTGGTGCATAGGGTATTAGGCTTAGATTAGAAAATGAACTTACCTTCTTTTAGAACTTGTTGTTGGTCTAGCCAAATATCTACTGTAGAAGAAACACAATCAATATGCGTTTTACTTATCCAATTAGCACCTGTATGTTCTGCATATGGATGTCCGTAAGCAATATGAACACCTGGAATTTTTTCGTCTTGTAGAATGTGACCAATAATTTTGGTTACAGCTATATTAGTTCCAATGGCAAACTCCCCTGCTCTATCGCTGTTTTCGTCAGTATGGGTATAGAGGTTAAATTCTTCCAATAGCTCCTTATTATCGCAACGCATTGCCATAATGCGGCTGTTTTCCATTTCAACAGTTAATGGAGTATCTACCAAATTACCATACTTTTCACATAGGTAATCGCCCACTACGCCATCAATTACGAAAACACCATCCACTCGCATAGGTGATGTAAATATTTCGCCGCCTGGTAGGTTACCCCACTTATCAGGAGAAATGATGCCACTGGTTTTTAACCATTTTAGGTCCGGCGAAAACTGAGCAACCATATCGGTACCAATTTTACTCTTAACAGTACAAGTGGTAGCTGCTCTAGCAATGGTTACTAATTGCTGACTTAGAGCATCTACAGCCAAGAAATCGGCACGCATACCTTCAAGCATTATTTGCTTGTTGATATTTACCATGTGGCCATGGCGGATGCGTTTACGGTTAACTACGCTGCTCATTTGCATTCTAGAACCTAACTCGCCAGTTTTTGCTCTAGCGCAGAAAATGGATACTTGAGCAGTTTCTAATTCATCTAATACTTGCTGAGGCATGTTTACCATAGGCCTCGGGGTTAAATCTTCTAAAACAAAGAAAACACAAGGACTACCAATTTTCTTGATTTCAGCATCAAGGGAAGCAGCTATTTCTAGGCATTCATTATCGGTAATGATTACTATTTTTTCTTCTGGTTTTAAACGCAAGCATACGTTTATGGCATTATATGCACCAGGCGAAAGTTCCTTATCGAAGGCTATATTGGTTAGCTCTGTTCTCATAGGTAATAATTTTCCCCACCCAAACTGTTTAAAATTTGGGTGGGGTTGGTGAATTTAAGTTTTTATAAATATGTACTGTTCAGTACTTAAGGCTTTGGTAATTGTAAACTAGAATTTTGGTATGCACCTAAGCCTTGATATGTTTCTGCTATTATATGGTCAACCACTGCCTGCAAGCTACCAGTTTCACGGAATACTTTCAACTGCCTATCGGCACCAGTTCCGTTCTCCATCATTTTATAAATGTAGTTTACTTCGTGGCGGCTGCCAAGTTCATCAACCACATCGTCAATAAACTCCATAAGCTCATGAATAAGCATACGGGTATCTACTTCCTCTTGCTTACCGAAGTCAATGAGCTTACCGTCTAAACCATAGCGACAAGCACGCCATTTGTTTTCGTTAATTAATGCTCTAGAATATAAACGGAAGTTCAGGTTAGCCTTCATCAGTTTATAAACCTTGGCAACAATTGCCTGCATAACTGCAGCAAGAGCTATGGTTTCATCAATGCGCATAGGCACATCACAAACCCTGAATTCTACCGTCTGAAAGTATGGGTGTAACCTTATATCCCACCATATTTTCTTAGCATTATCCATACAATTTGTTTTAACCAGCAAATTGATGTAGCTATCTAAATCGGCAACCGAACCGAAATAATCAGGAATACCTGTTCTTGGGAATTTATCAAAAACCTTGGTTCTGAACGATTTAAAACCAGTGTTTCTTCCTTCCCAGAATGGCGAGTTAGTGCTAAGGGCAAAAATATGTGGCAAGAAATACCTTGCCGCATTCATTATTTGCAAACCTTCCTCCCTGCTTGGAATGCCAACGTGTACGTGTAAACCAAAAATAAGGTTAGCACGTGCAGCATCTTGCATTTCTTCTACAATAGCCTCGTAGCGAGGGTGGTCAGTAATGGCTTGGTTTTGCCATAAACTGAAAGGGTGGGTTCCAGCTGCAGCAATTTTTAGGTTACTTCTATCGGCCAAATCGGCAATAACTCTGCGTAGGAAAGTTACTTCCCTTCTGGCTTCATCTATGTTATTACAAATATTTGTACCTACTTCCACCATACTCTGGTGCATTTCGGCCTTTATTTGTTCTTTAAGCAATATGGTGCCACCTTCCACTATCTGCTGCATATGCGAACGCAGCTCTCGGGTTACGGGGTCAATTACTTGAAACTCTTCTTCAATACCTAGCGTAAATTGTGGCATAAATTAAGCCTTTAGTTTCTTTGTGGTGTTTATTTCTGGAAAGCAACTATTACTTGGCTGTGTTATCGGCATCAGGATTCAAAACAGGCATGTTTAAAGTTGCTTGTTTTGTAAAGTCGCCCCAAGTAAGGTTTGGTTTGCCTGGCTTATACAGCTTGGCTCTGGCAATGGCCATTTTGGCAACAGCTTCAACTACCCATTCAAAGTTTTCTTGGCCTACAGAAGCTAAATCCGCATCTGGTGCAGGATTACAGAAATCAATGGCTAATGGTACTCCATTTCGTACAGCAAATTCTACTGTATTAATATCGTAGCCTAAGCCTTTATTTAACCGTAGTACATAGTCTTTAATGGTAGTCATTAGCTTTTTGCTTTGCTTACCACCTTCAACCACGTAACGTAAATGATGTGGGTTGCGTGGCTCGTACTGCATAATGCGTACATCTTTACCACCAATAGAATAGCAACGATAGTATTCTTCAAATACTACTTCTTCTTGAAGCATCATTACGAATTGCTCGGTTTCTGCATAAGCATTAAAAAACTGCTCAATAGTTTCAAGCTTATACACGTTTTTCCAGCCGCCACCATCGAATGGCTTAAAATAGGCTGGGAAACCTACATATTCAAATATACCTTCCCAGTCTAAAGGGAATTTAAGGTTTGAAAACGATTTTGCCGTGGTATCTGGCGGCATTTGATGACTAGGTAATAGCACAGTTCTAGGAACTGGCACCCCTAATCTAATAGCCAATGCATTGTTAAAGAACTTCTCATCGGCACTCCACCAAAATGGGTTGTTCATTACTGCGGTACCTGCTAAGGCTGCATTTTTTAAGAAGCCTCTATAGAAGGGAACGTTATGCGAAATTCTATCTATGATAGCGGCATAATCAGGGCCTTCAGATTGGATTACTTTGTCTATTAGTACAGGTTCGGCGGTAATGTTAGTGCCCTCCTTTTCATTAATTCTTTGGATAACTGCTTCGGGAAACGAGCGTTCTTGACCGAATAAAATTCCTATTTTTTTCATTTAGGCAATATTTAAGTTGGTGTTTTCAGGATAAGACAGAAATTCTGCTCAAAAGTAATAAGTACCAGCGAAGCTACAAGTTATTTCCCAAGCTTATTTAACATTTCAGCAATATAATCTGGGAACATATCGCGCCAAACTGGCCAATCGTGTATGCCTCCTTGTCTAATATCAAGCCAATGGTAAATACCTTTCATTCCCAAAATTCTTGAAAGTTGAAGGTTAGAATCCAAACAAAAATCGTGTTCGCCAATGCCTAAAATAATACCCATTTGTTCTAAATGAGGATTTTTGAGGTCGGCTAAAAAGTCCATTGGGTTATTGAAGTAGGTGTTTTCGTCATAATAGCCATCCATCTGATTTCGTATATCATAGGCTGCTCCCATATTTATTAGAAATCCGGTAACATCTGGATGTTTGAAAGCAAAATTAGTAGCATGATACCCACCAAAGCTGCAACCGCCTACTGCTATTTTTTCTGAATTTGTTTCTTCTTGAATAAGTGGAACAATTTCATCACGGATATAACGATCGTAAGTGATATGATTCTTTACTCTATCTGCTGGGTGTATCTCTTTGTTATACCAGCTATGGCTATCAATACTATCTACACAATAAATTTTAATTAGACCTTTTTCTACAAACCATTGAACAGAATCTATAAGTTTAAAATCTTTATTCTGATAATACTTACCCATTGATGTAGGAAATAGCAATACAGGGTAACCCGAATCGCCAAATACTAACATTTCAGTTTCTATGCCCAAAATTGGGGAAAGCCATTTTTTGTATTGTTCTGTCATTTGTATTTGCTAATGTGTTTAGGTTACAGCGGTAAATTCTATAACTCAATTCACAAATACAACAGTTCTAAAAATTAAATTTTCGGACAAGGTATTGGAGCATAACGCTTAGGCTTATTCTTAGGGAAAGTTTGCCAGCTAAGAATTAAGCTTATCTCGTGCGATCCGTTACTTAAACCAATCAATTGATTAAGGTGATAATCATAACTATACCCAAAGGTGAAGTTATTAACAACGGCTCCTAACATTATAATAGCGGCATCTTGAGAGAATACCCCGGTGTTTCCTGCAGACGATAAAGGATGACTTCTGTGGTAAATGCCAGCCAATAAATAATTGTGCTGAAGGCTTAAACCCAAATTCATTTGATGAAAATCGCGCTGAACTTTAAATAAGGCGTTTGGAGTGAGGTAGGTTTCGTTTACCTTATCGGTTACATTCCTTTTTTTTGGGGATAGCCTAATTTTATACCCAGTATTAAAAGTATATCTGATGGGTAAGCGTTCTGCTGAACTAAATCCCTTTAGGTTGTTTTGCGACGGACGGTTTAAATGTGCCACTGCTAAACCTACATACCAACTTTTGGTATAATAAGAAGTTCCTAAAGATAAATCTGGATACACAACAGAACCGTTAGCAGCATTTCTATTTTCACCCGATGGGGTTACTTGACCATCAGTTAATAGCTGGTCTTCAAAAGTGAACTTGAAAAAATCAACACTTCTTTGATAAACTCCTGCGGATGCGCCAACTGATAGCCTTTGCGTTTTGCTAAGAGGTAAGTGATAGGCATAGCTAGCAACTAAACCAGTATTCCGTAAACCGTTACTGCTGATGTAATCGTTAAAAATGCTTACCCCAATACCGCTATTGTTATTAGGCAAAAATCCATCAAAACTTGCAGCTGATGTTACCATACCACCAGTAACTTGTGGCCACTGGTTCCTTGTGTTCAAAATTACTCTGCTTTGCTGCGATGCACCAGTATAGGCAGGATTAAGGTATAGCGGCGCAGCATAAAACTGACTAAAGTGCGCATCTTGTCCCAAGACCTTATTTCCAAGTCCTGAAAATGCGATAGCAAAGGCAGCAAAAATAAAAATTAGCTTACTTTTTTCCACTTTAATGTTTTAAGCAAATGCTTCATATCATTTGCAATGTACTTAATAACGGGTGCAAGGCTATCGTTCTTGCTTGCAGTTTTGAAATATAAAGCACCTCTCATAAAATGATTGGCACTATCGGTAGTATAAAACTGAAACTGAGATGGTACTTCGCCCTGTAATTCAAATAGATATGCATAATTACCATTATCTAACAATAGTCTCCCTTCTTCAATACCTGATGCCTTAACTTGGTGCTTATTTACTAAGTTTCTGCTATCAACAATAAGCTTAGTAAGGTTATTAACTTTGTTGGTTAAAGGCTTATAGGTAATTTGAACATCAGCATCAAATTGAGGGTAATTCACATTCACCCAAAATTCTTCTGCATACTTAGTAGTATCTGGTTTTACAGTTGCTATACCGTTAGCTTCAAAGCTGTATGGGTATTCTTTATCAAAAGCTAAGTACTGGGGTAGTGGTAAATCAATTCTATGAAAACCTCTTTTCTTAGGTAAATAAGTTTCTGAACAGGCTGAAAGTAAGCCTATTAACACTATTCCTAAAACCAGTAACCGATTAAATTTATTCATATGAACTGCAAATTAAGCAATATCTGCTGAGAGGTTTACCTGTATTTGCTGCATATTTGCTTTTCGAAAGCAATAAAGCTGCCAATTTTGTAAATGGAAGAAAGAAACGAACCCAAGCAAGCCCCTGTTCTGCGTACCGATTTGCCTACTATAGGTATCACTTTGGGCGATTTCAATGGCATTGGACCTGAAGTTATCCTTAAAACGCTTTCAGACCCAAGGATGTCTAAAATGGCTAGGTTTGTAGTGTATGGTAACCACCATATTTTTAACAAATACAGAAAAATTCTTGGCTTAGACGATTTTACTTTCAACATAGTACAAGGTGGTAGTCCGCCTACTTTTAAAAAGCCTAACCTGATTAACTGTTGGGAAGACGATTTTGAGGTTAACCCTGGCAAAATTGATGAAGTGGCTGGTAAGGCCGCTGCTATTTCGCTTATTGAGGCAACTAAAGATCTAAAGGCTAAGCTATTGCACGGTGTAGTGACTGCACCTATTAATAAAGCTAACATGCCAGTCGATCTATTCCCCTACCCTGGTCATACGGAATTCTTTGGCGAAGCCTTTGGTGTAAAGAAGCCGTTAATGTTCTTGGTTTCAGATAAATTGAAAGTTGCTGTAGCTAGCGGTCATATTCCTTTAACTACCATTAATAAGGCTATATCTAAAGAAACTATTCTTGAAAAAATTGCTGCTTTAACACAAAGTTTAAAGCATGATTTTCTGGTGAATAAGCCCAGAATTGCTGTTTTAGGCCTTAATCCTCATGCAGGTGATAACGGCAAAATAGGTAGTGAAGAGTTAGAACTGATTACGCCATTGGTGGAAGAGCTAAAGGCTAAAGGTCAGTTAGTTTATGGTCCTTTCCCAGCTGATGGTTTCTTTGCTTCTGGTCAATTTAAGCAGTTTGATGCTGTTTTAGCTATGTATCACGACCAAGGCTTAATACCTTTCAAAATGTACGCATTCGAAGATGGTGTTAATTTTACTGCAGGTTTACCAGTGGTACGCACCTCCCCTGATCACGGAACTGCATTTGATATTGCAGGTAAAAACCAGGCAGATGAAAGTTCGTTCAGGGCAAGTATTTTTACTGCAATAGATATTATTAAAAACAGAGCGATTGATTCTGGTAAATAGAAATAGTGCAATTTTATGTTTTTTTTTTGGTGGTAAATGAAGGTTTACTCTGAGAATAGTGATAGTTCATAGTAAATTAACATTAAAAAATTTCGCTGTAGCCTACCTTTGTGTTTACTAAAGAATTAAACTTTAAGCTAGATGTTAAAAATTGATGGTTAAGAATTTTGTTAAAAACGTCTTAGGAGTTTCAATCTATAGATATGGTTATCAGGCTGTAATTTTGTTATCTTCTATAGCAACCTCCCGATTACTTACTCCTGTAGAGTATGGTACAGTTGCCCTTATAACAGTAATTACAGGTTTTATAAATGCATTTAACGATTCTGGAATTAGTTTACTTGTAATAAGGTCAGATTATGGTGAGCGGTTTTATAAGTTGCTTTATAATTTGAGCGTTTTAATGGGTTTTATTTTATCAGGAGTAGTTGTTTTGTTGGCATTTCCTATTGCCGCTTTTAATAATAACGACAAGCTAATTATACCAACGCTAGTTTCTGCCTTAGTTATTCTAATTCAAACACTTTCTGTGGTACCAATGGCAGTACTGAGAAAAAGGGAGCAGTTTATTACAAGAGCAAAAATAGATTTTTGGGCATTTTCAAGCTCCACAATCGTTACGATAGCATTAGCATATTTCAACTTTTCGTATTGGAGTCTAATAATTTCACAGCTTTACGCTGCTCTTGTTCAACTCATTTGGTCAAATAGTATTGTAGGGGTTAACCTCTGGCAATACTCATTTAAAAAAAGTATGTTATCTTATAAAATGAGTAAAAAGACGCTACTTAGTTTATCTGGTGGTACCGTGTTTACTTATTGGAGTTCAAATACTGGTAATTTTGTTATTGGTAAGTTTTTTGGTGAAGCACTTTTAGGGATTTACAATAGAGCAAATTCATTAAGCTCAATGGTTGTAAACTTAATAGGTGGCGTTTTACATTCTATTTTGTTACCTACTTTAAAATCAGTTGAAAAGTCTAAGGATTTTTTGACATTCGTAAGAACCATTTCAATAGCCGTTTTGGCAGTATGTGCAGTTATTAATATTGTAGTGGTCTTATACGGGGCAGAGATTATTACTTTTATTTGGTCATCTACTTGGGTTTCTGTTGCAGAGTATCTTCCGTATTTGTTGTTTACATCATACGCAGTTATCTCTAATATACTTTCTATGAATGTATTTTACTTGAAAAAGCAGGAGTCTTTGTTTACTAGAGTGAGTGCAATATCTTCTGTAGTTCAAATTGCTGTTTTTTTACTAGCCTTTTATTTTCCATTGAAGGATGTTCTTTTAGCTAGTACTCTAATCAATTTATTGGTTCTAGGCCCTGTGCTTTGGGTGTTAATGCCATTTAAAGTGCTTCCTGAAATTGGTAAATTACATATTACACTAATGATTGGCTTTTTCGTTACTTCTGCAGCAGTAGTAGTAGGGTATCATTACCAGTTAGGTATGGTTTTAAATACACTTTTATTGATTTATGGTGTGTTGCATATTGGCGCATTAATACCAAGCGCCTTATTCATAATAAATAGAAGAAAACAAACTACTGCTTAATAAACGAAACCAATCTGTTTTCAGTTTTAGTGGTCAACTTTAAAAAATAGTAACCGCCTTTTAATTGAGGCACTTGCAAGCTAAGTTGTTCTATAAAATAACCATTGTAGTTACCTACCTTTCTGCCTAAAGCATCGGTTATTTCTAATGTTATGAGTTCGCTATCCTTTGAAATTGATCTTATTTCAAGGGTTTCACCAACAGGATTAGGGTATATAAAGTACTTGCTCCTTTGTTTTGAAAGCAGACTATCCTTTTCATAGGCCTTAAGTACAGTGTTAAGCACATTAAGCCTGCCCCACCCATAGTTATTATTCCCTTTTTCGCCTGTAAATTCATCGGAATCAGCAGCTTCTCTCAAAATTTGCTTTACAATTCCCGGGGTTAGATTAGGATTATTTTGCAGAATTAAGGCAATAGCACCTGTAACCATTGGGCAAGCCATACTCGTCCCGCTATAAGCTTGGTAGCTGTACTTTCTTTCTTCAAAACGGAACGTGTCTTGAACAGAACTGAAATTCACAAAACCATCAAATGAGCTTACTGAACTAAAAATTGAGCCACCAGGAGCTACTAAATCAGGCTTAATTCTTCCATCATAAGTAGGACCTCGACTACTAAAATTCGAAATTTTACTCACGTTGTTATTTCCAACCCAAATGATTTCGCCATTCAAATTTTGAAAGCTATCTCTAACTTCGAACGATCCTACAGAAATCACTAGTTTAGCACTTGCAGGTGTTCTTAATGAAGATGTATTTGTTCCATCGCTAAATTTTGGACCACCATCTGATAGTCCTACGAATGGAGCATTTAAAATATAGATACCATCGTTTTCAGGAATTAATCTTACCACAGGATTTGAAAGTATGCCTTTGTTTGAACTATAAATAAGAACCCTTGGGCATTTATTGGTTTCATAGCTTGGGTAAATATAAACTTGAAATGTATCAACGGACCTACCGAAACTAACTGCGAAACTATCCGTTTGAAAGCCATTCCTTGTATTGAATAGGGTAACTGATTCAGCTCCTCCCTTATTTAAGTCTTTAAATTCAAGTAATACTTTAAAATGTTTACCTCTTTCTCCCCAAATATCAATCACAGGTGTTATTCCAAATTGCCTATTTGGTACTAACCAAACTGTGCTTAATGTATCATTTGCCTTTAATTTCTTTCTAATAGTAGTTCTGTTGGTTCCTTCGTTCCCCATTGCCACCACAACAATTTTACCAGGACCTACTAATCCATCTACGGCTTGGTCTAGCAAACTTGTCCCATCTAAAGGTTCTGCCCAACCACCAAAAGAATAATTAACTACAGCAGGTTTGTTTTGAGCACTAGCGTTATCAAATATCCATTTGGTGCCATCAATGATTTGGCTTTCAGAAAGGTCAGAACCTACGTACCATAAATCGGCTTTTGGGGCTATGCCTTTGTATTTATCATTCGATAAAAATCCTGTACCTACTGCGATACCAGAAACGTGACAACCATGCGATTCATTTGGGAAGGCATCGGTTTTGGCTTCAAAAAATTGGGCTTCTGTGCGTAATTCAGCTCCATAATTATAGCCTTTTGGCGGAGTACCCGCTTTGCTATTCATGCTCCAAGCACCCGCAATTCTAATTTTTCCGTTTTCGTCTCTAAAAGTTGGGTGGGTATAATCCATCCCCCTATCCACTACACCAACAATAACCCCTTCCCCATTGAGAGGCAAGGGAATACCAATACCCTTTTGGACTTCCGTAGCCTTAATGGCCTTTCGTGCTTCGAATAGCGTTGGACTTAGTTTTTTATTTAATTCTAATAATCTGATTTCTTTATGCTCAAGTAAGCTATCAATTGCCCAAGGTTCCACTTCAATGAAGGCAACGTTTCCTACTCTACTTCTGATTTTAATCCCTTTAGAAGGCTGTAAGTTATTATTAACTAAAGCTTTAACTATGATTGGCTCAAGTGCTCTTTGTCTAGTGATGGAACTGTTATAGGCTCTTTTTTTATTGGTTAGAAAAGTTTTTAGCCCTGGACCATATTGCGGCTTTTGTGCCAAAGCACTAAGCGCAAAACACAAAAGCAAACAATAGAGCAATACTTTCAAAATATAAACCGTTTTAGTTCCTTAAATTTGATGCTAATATTAAGCAATATATCAAATCAATGATTGCTATTCAAACCTTATACCAATACTTCCTAAACAGCACTGGTGTTTCAACCGATACCAGAAAAATAAAGGAAGGCAGTTTATATTTCGCCCTAAAGGGTCCAAATTTTAACGGAAATAAGTTTGCTTCAGAGGCCTTAAGTAAGGGTGCTCAATTCGCAATTGTTGATGAGGAAGAGTACGCTGATAGTCATCATACGCTTTACTTTCCTGATGCCTTAAAGGCATTACAAGAATTGGCCGCCTACCATAGAAAGCAGTTAGATATCCCTGTTATTGGGATTGGTGGTAGTAATGGTAAAACCACTACTAAAGAATTGGTAGCTATTACTTTAAGTGCCAAGTATAAAACCTACGCTACTGAAGGTAATTTGAATAACCATATTGGTGTGCCTTTAACCTTGTTAAGGCTTACAAAGGATCACCAAATGGCTGTGGTTGAACTTGGTGCTACAGAAGAAGGGGAAATAGCCCTCCTTTGTGAAATTGCACAGCCTACTCATGGTATAATCACCAACATTGGCAAAGATCATATTGAAGGTTTTGGAAGTATTGAAGGGGTAGCTAGAGCTAATAGCGAACTTTACTTATATCTTTTGAAGAATAAGGGGATAACTTTCCTCAACACCAACGAAGAAATGCTGGTTTCTATGGCTAGCCGTCTTTCAGATGTGGTAACTTATCCTAATGCAAACGATACCTACTCTTGTCAAATAGCTATAAATAAGGGCTTTTTCCTTTCAGTAAAAGATAAGAATGGAAGTATAATCAACACGAAGTTGGTAGGCGAATATAACTTTGCCAATGTAGCTACTGCATTAACTATTGGTAACTTTTTCAATGTAAAAGGGGCTGATATGCAGGCCGCTATTGAAGCTTACCGACCAGGGAATATGCGCAGTCAGTGGGTTGAAACTGCCAATAACCAAATCATTTTGGATGCCTATAATGCTAATCCAAGCAGCATGCACGCTGCTTTAGATACTTTTGAGCGCTTTAAGCATCCTAAAAAGGGCGTAATTTTTGGCGATATGGCAGAACTAGGTCACGTTACTGAAGAAGAACACATCAGCCTACTTGAGCGTGTTGCTAAACAAGGATTTGCTAAGGTTATATTAGTAGGTCCTGAAATGACAAAAGCAAGCCATTTAGTAAAAGATGCTGACGTTTTCCAAACGCCTGAACAAGCAATTAATTATCTTAAAACGGCAAATCTGAAAGAATATCTATTCCTTTTGAAGGGTAGTAGAAGTGCTAAGATTGAAACTTTGCAACAAGCTTTGTAAAGGATTTATTTCTGTTTTCTTGCCTTAAACTTTTGAAAGCCTTTCTCTCCGAGAAGGGCTTTTAAAATCTTATCTTTCAATTGCTTACGTCGTGCTGCTTTAAGTAGATTTCTTCTGTTTTTGTTCGCGTAATCACCTCCTAAGATTGAGGTTTGCACCTCAAAAATCTCGTCATACACTTTCAAGCTATCACTGGCACCGCCTTGCTGCATATAGGCAATTGGCTGGTTTAAATGAACTAATGTATCAGGCTCAATTTTAGATGTTTGCAGCAATAGCTTATAGTCGGCTACCCATTTTAGGGTACTATCATACGGATTTGCCCTATGCCAATCACCTTTAAAGAAGGAGGTTCTATGGTCAACAGTACATCTAATAACCAGTTGGTTATGATCAGATACAATTTCAGAGGTTTGTAACGGCTCTAACTGCCAAACCTTTAATGTATTACCATAGATTACTTTAGCTTCAGGATGCTGTTCTGCAAAATTTTGAAAAGCCATTAATGCTCCATCAACAAACCAATCCCCAGCATTTTTGAATTGTACCCAATCACCAGTTGTAAGGGCCAAGCCTTTGTTCATAGCATCGTAAATGCCTTTATCAGGTTCTGATACTAGCTTATGAATGCGTGACTTGTACTTTTCTAAAATGGCTAAAGTGCCATCAGTACTACCTCCGTCAATTACGATATATTCAATATCAACCCCTTGTTGATTGATGATTGATTTAATGGTGCGTTCAATATCGTTTACTGCATTATAAACAACTGTAACTATACTTATTTTCATTGGGTTACGGTTATTTGCTTCAATAGAGTACTACTCGCTTCTTTAGCTTGTTCTAAACTAATGCCTTGAACTGGGAAGTTAGCCTGCATTTTCTGTAAGTGCTCCCAATTTTCTTCCTTATAATCAGCGCTTTGGTTGGCTGCTGTTAAAGTAATTAGATTTTTTCTGAGCATTTTAGGATAAGGAACAAAATACCCAATATGATGCGTTCCTGCCAAGCATACTGTGGGAATATCCATCCCAATGGCGGCGTGCACAAATCCTGTTTCGTTCCCAAATACCAATTGTGCTTTACCAATTAAACTCGCGGTTTCCACCAAATTGGTTTTGCCTGCAATGTTGTGAACCTTTGACTGATGCTCAGTACTGATTTTATTCAAAATTTCTTGACACATGGCAGCATCTGCTTCAGCACCAGGAAGTACAATCTCAAAGCCATGGTCAATAAACCATTCAGCTATCTCGGCATACCTAGCCACAGGCCATTTCCGCATTTCCGCTCCTGCCCCACAAAAGATTACTATGTAATGAGGTGGTAAATTAACCTTCAGCTTTTTCTCTAGCTTTGGAAACTGATAGTGCAAAATGCAAGGTGTACCTAAAATACCCTCCGTAAACTCTGCTCCACGCAAAAACTCGTGCTTAATAACAGGATCTGCATAGCTGATTTTGGTATGCCATTCCGCACTTTTAGCAAGTTCTTGCAAGGTCATATTTAGGTTACCACCGCTGCTTGCATAGCTATTCTTGGGCTGCAATACCTTAGAAATACTATCAATCCAAAATAACCTGTGGTAACTTGTATGAACAACCGTTTCGTATCGCTCATGCAGCATTGATTCAAAGATATTTTCTCTATAGGCTGGCTTGCGTGTGAAATCTAATCTGTTGATATAGGTTACCTTATCAAACAAATGGGCATCTAATTCTTCACAAATGCCTTTCCAAATCTGATTTCCAAGCAAGTGAACTTCTTTGCCTTGTTGCTTAAAGTGGTTTACAAGAAACGGCAGGTATTGTCTGAATAAAATATAATCGCCAATGGCATCCAGCTTTACAATAAGCACAGTATCGTTAAAACGATGGCTCGCCTTATTAGCCATTTTCTTATCTACAGCTGGCAAGGCAATTCTATCTAACCACTGTTGTTTCCAGTATAAATAAGTATCCTTCATCGTTAAAACGTGCTATTGTTCAAGGCGTGTGTAAGCTCAAAAATACCTTCTAAATGAGTAACTCTCTCAAACATCCTATGAAATGCTTGCGGTGGTCCTGCCTTTATTTCTTCCCAAGTAACAAATTTTACTTCTTCAATCATTTGATAATCAGCAGATACTTCAGGGTCAAACCCCTTTTCTAAAGTTCCTTCAACAGTAACTTCAAAGAAAAATTCAACCGCATGCAATGGTGGTTTTATAAACTCATCAACAAATAAGAGCTTACCAACCTTAGCTTCTAACCCGCTTTCTTCTTGTATTTCTCTTTTTAAAACCTCGGTAACAGATTCCCCAAACTCAACTCCCCCACCCGGTGGTGACCATAAATAGCCTAGACTTCCTATGCCTTTATGCTTCACCAATAAAATGCTATTATCTACAATACAAATACCGCAACTACGTAATCTAACTCTATTGCCGTAGGTATTGGTGATGATTTCTTGAAGGATTTTGTCTTTTTCTGCCTTTGCCGACATAAATAGTTTTTTAAACAGCGAAATATGCAAAACTTTGCAGTTCAATGAATAGAATATTATTAC
>JAIYDB010000118.1 GCA_027487695.1 Cytophagaceae bacterium
CTTGTGCCATTGGGTGCAAAATAACTCAGGAAATGTTGAAATTTACAGCACAATTTAATACTCCTTGTTTGTGAAGAAATTATTGATAGGATTTATAGCTGTAATTGCCTTAGGCTTAGCGGCTTGTAGTACTGAAGTAGAAACCAATGCACCTTACCAAGAGGTGCCAGTGGTTTATGCGGTCTTAAACCCTGATAGTGCGTTCCAGTACCTAAGAATTACCAAGGGCTTCTTAAATGCCAATGGCGAAGATGCTAGGACAATTGCCAAGACCGATACCAACGCTTTTTATTACAAAAATGGTGAGTTAGATGTGCGCTTAATTGCCACCCTACCCAACAAAACTGTAGATACGCTTGCCACTTTTACTGAGGTTAGAAACTTCTCTAAGGCTGCTGATGGCGATTTCGCTTACCCTGAGCAGAAATTATATAGAAGTGTAAACCAAGTAAGTTTGGCACAACCACAAGGTACTACCTACCAAATTGTGGTTAGAAACAGAATTACGGGTAAGGAAGTACAATCTACCACTAATATAGTTGGTGCTTACACTATCAATAGCCCTAGTGAAATTAACCCTAGTTCTGCCATTAACGATTTTGACTTTAGAGTTGGTGAAAGAGGGAACAGTAATTTCATTGCCATTTCCAGACCACCACTAAATGGCGCCATTTTTAAGGCAAACATTAGAATTAATGTGAGGAACTTTTATACCGATGGCACCACTAAAGATACAACTATCTTATGGACCAACGTAGCCTCACCACTAGAAGTAAGTAATGCGGGCAATATAAACCGTGATATTGACGGTGAAGGTTTCTTTGAATTGCTATTAAGCAGCTTTAAATCAAATGCTGGCATTGAATACCGTCAGTTTTTACCTAGTGAGTTCTTGTTCTATGCGGGCAATTCAGACTTCCTAAAGTATCTGAACTTGTTGAATAATTACAGCCCAATCGCGCAAACCAGACCAATCTATAACAATATTAATGGTGGTTTAGGTCTTTGGACATCGGCCAGAAACAAGAGCATCCCAATCAGGATAAGCAATACTACTGTTAACGAACTCAACTTCGTAGAAAGCGGTTCTGCCCGCAGACCAGATTTATTTGCCCTTAAATTCAGAACTAATTAAAGGTAATACCCTAAAGCTGCTTACAGTTTTTTACCTTTGCCCCTCCTAATTAAATACCTCAGACTACCATACTTATGCTTTCGGGTAAAACTAAAAAATACAAAGTAGATATTAAAACCTATATCCGTCACGGCTTAGAGCACGTATTCAAGAAGTGGTGGTGGGCATTCCTAGTTCCAATTGGCATTATATTACCTGGCGTATACTTTACTGGTGCATTGGTGTGGCTTATTTTGGCGGCGGTATTAATCACAGGTTTGTATATCCTTTTCTGGTATATCCAATTTTATGGCCTACAGCAACTACCACAAGGCAAAATGATTTTCGAAAAGTATAGTTACGAATTCGACAATAATGGCCTCATGGTTAAGCTTAATGCAAAAGAAGGGATGCCTATCAAATACGAGCAAATACAGCTAGTTAAAAAGAAATCTGATGCGCTACTCTTATTCATAAGTCCCATTCAGTTTTTCTATTTACCATACAGCATCTTCAATTCAGATGCGGATATCAAGATCACTGAAAGCATACTAAAGCGTAAGAACTTGCTTTAATTAAGATTCAAGCTATAAAAATAAAGACAGTTTCTAGTTAGTACTGCTAACACGTTATTGCTAAAAGCAAGCCCAATTATAGGTTCTTTCAAATTTAAGCTCATGGGAATGGGCTTTTTTTGTGGGCTTCTAGGTAATGGTTCAAATTCAATTTTGTTCAGGTTTAACCTGATTAAGTATTCATTTGCAAAGGCAATAGGCGCAAAAGAACTGCCTAATTTCTGAAGGAAAACACCCGAATTATCAAAAAGATAGACATTTAATGACAGGTCGGTTAGGTATAGATAATTCTGATATTCTGTAAAACCAATTGGTTCACGTAATTCTTCCCTTAGTTTTAAGTCCAGTGGATTTGAAAAGAGTAATCGTCCAGTATTTAGCTGAAACTTGTTTAATGAAAAATTGCTCACATCTAAAACCCACAGATTATTATCATTGCTAATCGTAGCCATAGCTGCAAAACTACTTTTTGAGTTGGGTATTGGCGTGGACTTCTCTGCACTTAAAAAGCGGTCTAATAATGTAAATTCCTGAAAGTCTCGGCTAAAAACCATTATACTAAGCCCGTTCCATGCATCTAATACAGTAGGCCTTATCTGCTGTGCTGGAGAATATAAAAGTCCTTTTTCAGCATTTGGTTTGAATTGTTGAATGTTACCGTTGATATCGGCTACATAAAAAAAGCCCTTTCTATCGGCACTTACTAATATGCCATTGGGCTTATTCGCAACCGCAATAAGACTCCATTTTGTTGATACTGTATCGCTTTTCGAGGCTTGACTTTGTGCCTGAATCGGAAAAAGATTAAAGGCAAAAATTACAAATGCCCAACTACAGCATCTGATCCAAGTTGCTCTATATGCAGCTTGCCATTTTCGAATACCCCGTATGAAAAGTAATGAATCCACTCGCCTAAGTTAACGTAAAAACGGTTGTTATTTACTTCTTGCCATTCTGGTCTATGTACGTGCCCAAATATATAGTATTGTGCCTGCAATGCCTTATGGCTATCAATGGCTTGGCAAAACTCGAACAAGTGGTTGTTTATTGATTTGGCTTCAAGCAATTTAAAGCTATCGGTTACTCCCCTTGTTTCAGCAAATTTTAAGGCAAGGAACAAACCTATTTTTGGTGGCAATAAATCAAAGAAGAATTTTAGAGTATCGCTTTCTATGATGTTCTTAAACACTCTGTAAAACTTTTCTTTAGGACCTAAGCCGTGTCCGTGCGCCAAATACAACTTGGTTTTGCCTATTTGCCAAGTTGCCTCCCCACGAATTACCCTAATGCCAAATGCTTTAGTGAGGTAATTGCGCATGAAAATCTCATGGTTACCTGTAAAGAAATAAGTTGGGATACCAGCCTGCTTTAAGTCTGAAAACAACTGAATAATATGAGGAAAATCCTCCTGCATCATAGATGGAATTTCCATCCAACAATCAAATAAATCGCCTAGGAAAACTACTGCCTCTGTTCTATACATTTTCGAACGCACAAAGTCGCAAAACTTTATTTCTCGTTCTGTGCTCTTAGTAGCATTGGGAGTACCAAGGTGCAAATCGCTAAGAAAGAGAATGCGCTTTCCTGATGGTAGTTCAGGAATAGCAGGGATAACCTCTGTTTTCAGATAAGGGATTGCTTGGTGAGGCATTGTGGCTTACTGCAAATCGTCTAAAAGAAATAGCGTTAGCCTTTTAGGACCGTGTGCGCCCAATACCAAGGTCTTTTCAATATCGGCTGTTCTGGAAGGACCCGTTATCATACTCACCATACTCGGAAGGTGCTCGGGATACAATCTTTTCAAAGCCTTGAAAGCATCGTCAATATCAGCAACAATTTGAGAGGCAGCTGCAATAACCACATGGTGAGGTGGATAAATAGTTAACCTTCTACCCGATGCTTTTGCACTACTCACTAATATAGAACCCGTGCGGGCAACCATCATTTCACAAATAGTAAAGCCAACTTCAACCTGCTCAAAGTTCTTATCGTTAGTAATGAGTTTACAGTTTTTGTCAGTCAGAAATTCTGCGGCAATGGGGTCCCACACGTGTACTTCTTTGTAACCATAGTTCTGTAAGAAACTACTAATCCCCTCAGCCAGATCTTCTTCAGATGAGGCATAAAACAGCTCACCTCCTTTTTCTTTGAAAATTTGAGCAAACGCTACGACCAAATCTTCATCAGGTAACGGTGCATAAATAGGACTGGTTAAATCAGGAGCAACAGGTGCATCGTTTCCTACTGAAAGTGCTTTTCTTATTTTATCTAAAATTTCTTCCTTTGCTGAAGGCATTATGATATATAGTTAGCTGAAAATCAGCTTTAAATACTTGGTTATTGAATTGATTTTCCAGCCATAGTAGCCAAAAGTACACCTTCTTTAAGGGCGTAAGTACTAACGATTAACTGAGAGGTAGCTACCCGCCTAATCACAAAATTAATCAAGCAAATGGCAACCACTATCATATCGGCACGCAAAGGTATCATTCCTGGCATTGCCAAGCGTTGTCCTTTATTCATTGCTACCAATTGGGCTGCAATTTCAGCATAACCTGTAAGCGGCAAATCGAACTGAGTAAGCTGTTCTAGCCTATAATCTAACTTCTTGGTTTGCCAATAAATTTCACATAGGGTATCGAAAGTACCGCTACTACCCACCAAAACTCTAGGACTATTTTTATTGGTAGCTGCTAACAAGGGAGCAAGCTTTTCTTCTAGATAGTCTTCAATTTTATCAATTGCCGCCTCTGAAATTGGATCGGTATCCATAAACAGCTCCATCAATCGCTGACCACCTATTTCAAAACTTTCCTTGTATAACAGTTCATTGCCTTTGGCAATAATAAACTCCACACTACCTCCGCCAATATCCATAATTAATGAGGCTGCAGATTGCTTTCCTAAAGCTGCTGTAACACCTTCAAAAATAAGCTGCGCTTCTTTAGAACCATCTATCACCTGAACCTTTATTTCAGTTTTGGCAAGTACTTGCTCAACAAAAAACTGTCCGTTATTAGCACTTCGTACTGCGCTTGTTGCGGTAGCGACTATATCTTTAGCTGCAATTCCAAACGAAACAGCGGTATTGGCAAAACTTTGAAGACAATCAAGTCCACGTTCTATGGCATCGTCTGAAAGGAAACCTTGGTTAATAGAACCCTTCCCTAGCTTTACCCCTACCTTTTCCTTATGCAATACCTTAAAGCCCTCTGGGGCAGGTTCTGCAATAAGCAAATGGAAAGTATTGGTTCCCATATCAATAACCGCATACCTAGGAATTTCTGGCGTATTCATGGAGTAATTATTCTTATTAGGCTAAAGGAATTGGAAACTGACTAGTTTTAATACCTATAGCACAATTAAAATGTTGTAATGGGCATTCCTTTTTACCTGTGATACCACAAGGTCTGCAAGGTAATACCTCTTCTGTTTCTACGAAAACGCCGTTATCGCTTAAAGGCCCAAACCCTAGAAAAGGCGTTGTGCTGCAATACACTAGCACCTGAGGGGCATTTACCGCCGATGCTAAATGCACAGGTCCACTATCGTTCATATAGTTCATGGCTGCACTTTCCATTAGCACTGCAGAACCTTGAAACGATAATTTACCTGCCATTATTTCAATGGTTAGTGATAAGCCAGCCTGCTTAGCTTCTTCCACTAATTGGGTACAACCTTCAACATCGGCAGGACCACCAAGCAAATACACTTTATAATTAGCAGGTATTTCTTTGAGTAAATCAACCCACTTAGAAATTGGGTAGGTTTTGGTTGGCCATACACTCATCGGCGAAATAGTGATATAAGCACATCTTGTGTATTGCTCTAAATCTGTGCGAACCGATTCAGTAGGATACAACCTTGGCTTAGCTGGAGGGCAATCAGAAAAGGCTGTATCAAGTAACATATGGTTTCGCGCAACCTCGTGCAAGCCGTTTTCAAAAGTATGTGGCACCACAAAATCAAAGTAACCACTCAGCGGATTTTTATCGAACCCCACCTTAATTGCAGCACCTGAAAACAGGGTAATAAGCCCAGTAGCAGCAAACCTTTGGGCATTAATTACAGCACAAAAACGCTCCGCTCTGATTAATTTAATAAGTCGGTATAGATTTTTGTACTTATTTTTTTTGTCCCAAGTCCATAGCTTTGTTAAGTATGGATGCCCAGTAAACAAAGCCTTATGTTGCTCATTAATAAGGAAATGTAATTCTAAATCAGGATTTGCAGCGTGCAAACTTTCCAGTAGAGCAGTAGCCAAAATACAATCGCCCATGAAGGCAGTTTGTATAACCAATACTTTTTTAAGCAATTTTACAGAGCTATTGCTATTAGGGCTTGCTAACATACGAAGAACTATTCCTTAACACAAAGGTAGCCTACAAGGCAACAATAGCCCAGTTTATTATCACGAAATTTGTAAGACAAAACAATAATTACCTCTCTAGTACCAGAATGATTTTATACAGCGTAACTGTGAATGTTGATGCCGATATCAACGAAGAATGGCTATCGTGGATGCAACGCGTTCATATCCCTAAAGTAATTGCAACTGGCTTTTTTGTAGAACATAAAATATTAAAGCTCCTTACAGAAGTAGAAAACAATGGTGTAACGTACTCCGTGCAATACTACTTAGATAATATGGATGCCTATAACACCTACGCCAATGACCACGCCCCTACCCTACAAAAGGAACATAGCCTGCGTTATGAGGGAAAATTTGTAGCATTCCGCACTTTATTAGAAGTTATACCAAATGCGTAAAAGCCAAACAACTAAATAGTTACCTAAACAAAGGCAAAGCAAAGACTTAAAAAGTTAAATTATTTAGGGCAAAAAGTTTGTTACTTAAACCTAAAACCCTACTTTTGCAATCCCTAACAGAAACAACGCAAGCAATTGCAAGTTTCAAAGGGGCGAATAGCTCAGTTGGTTCAGAGCATCTGCCTTACAAGCAGAGGGTCGGGGGTTCGAATCCCTCTTCGCCCACAGTACTGTAATACTTCCCGTGAGGGCGAATAGCTCAGTTGGTTCAGAGCATCTGCCTTACAAGCAGAGGGTCGGGGGTTCGAATCCCTCTTCGCCCACAAAAACACCGCTAATGGCGGTGTTTTTTTGTGGGTAAGGTTTTCGCTTTTACAAGTAATTTTAATTTAAAAATTGTCCTAGCTTGACATAAAAAAAACGGCATCAATACTTAAATTGATACCGTTCTGAATTTATTAAAATGCTTTACTCCACCACCTCAACTACATTGGTCTTTGCCTCTGCATTGCGGATAGCTACTTGCCTGGCTAGGCTTTCGGCTAGGTCTTGGAATACTTTACCTGCGATGTTATTTGGGTGCAATACGATTGGCGCACCGTTATCGCCACTTTCTCTGATGCTTTGTACAATAGGTACTTCGCCTAAGAAGTGAACTTTATGCTGTTTAGCTAAATTCTTACCGCCATCCTGACCAAAGATATAGTACTTATTCTCTGGTAGTTCTGCTGGAGTGAAATAGGCCATATTCTCAACAATCCCTAAAACTGGGACGTTAATACTGGCTTGCTTAAACATCTGCAAGCCTTTCTCAGCATCTGCCAAGGCTACTTTTTGTGGGGTAGTAATAATTACTGCACCTGTTACTGGAACCGTTTGCACCATGGTAAGGTGAATATCGCTCGTACCTGGAGGCAAATCAATCAGCAGGTAATCTAAATCGCCCCAAAGGGTATCGGTGATAAACTGCTTTAATGCCGAACTAAGCATTGGTCCACGCCAAATAATAGCACTTTCTCCTGGCGTTAAGAAGCCTATTGAAAGTAGCTTAACGCCATGACGCTCTACGGGAACTATCCAGTTTTTACCGTCTATGTTTTCAACTAATGGACGGTCTTCCTCAGCGCCAAACATAGTTGGAATGGAAGGACCCGTAATATCAGCATCAATCAAACCTACTTTTGAACCTGCTTGCGCAAGTGCAATAGCAAGGTTAGCCGCCAAAGTGCTCTTCCCTACCCCACCTTTACCAGAAGCAATAGCAATGATGTTCTTAACACCTGGTAAAATAGGTCCAGCATTACGCATACTGGTAACATTGCTCACCATATCAATAAGCACCTCATAATCAGGCGATATATCTCTATGGATAGCTTCTACACAAGCTTTGCGAATCTGCTCTTTTAACGGACAAGCAGGAGTGGTAAGTACTACTGTAAAGCGAATTTGGTTCAAACTCAACTTTACATCTTTAATCATATTTAGGGTAACCAAGTCCTTTTTTAAATCGGGTTCTGGTACCGTACTTAGGGCAGCTAATACTGCTTCTTCGTTCACTAATTCTGCCATAACAAGGTGGCTTTCGCCGTAATAGTGCACTAATCGCTAGAGCGACCAGTACACGAGCTCTTTTGGTTTCCTATTTCTGTATATACCCTTAACATCAATTAGCACGGCAGGGTTTGTGGTCCAGTCGGCAAAAAATGATTCTGGTAAATTTATGTATTCATTATGAGGCACTGCAACAACAATAGCATCGTATTTTCCAGTAGGTTCAGCCACTAATGGATGTCCATATTCGTGTAAAACTTGCTCAGCCGATGCATGTGGGTCTATCCAATCTACCTGAACGGCATAATCTTTCAGGTTCCACACTAAATCGTAAACCTTAGAATTACGGATATCGCTCACGTTTTCTTTGAAAGTAGCCCCCATCACTAAAACTCGACTGTTTGCAACGTTCTTGCCAGCTTTAATCAAACGTTTTACGGTTTTAGAAGCGATATGGGCTGCCATATTATCGTTAATGGCACGTCCGCTAAGTATAACCTTTGGATCGTGTCCTACCGATTTACTCTTGTAAGTCAGATAGTAAGGATCAACACCAATACAATGCCCTCCTACTAAACCAGGCTGGAACCTCAAGAAGTTCCATTTGGTTCCTGCTGCCTCTAATACATCAAAAGTATTTATTTTGAGCTTATCGAATATTACAGATAGCTCATTCATGAGCGCAATGTTTAAATCGCGCTGTGTATTTTCAATTACTTTGGCAGCCTCGGCTACTTTGATAGACTTAGCTTTAAAAATACCTGCCTCAATAATACTACCATAAACCGCAGCAATCACGTCCAAACTTTCAGCATCGCAACCTGCAACTACCTTGGTAATGCGTGTAAGGGTATGTTCTTTATCACCTGGGTTAATACGCTCAGGACTATAACCTACTTTAAAATCGGTAACGAATTTTAATCCGCTTTCTTTTTCAAGAATAGGAATGCAATCATCTTCGGTACAACCTGGATAAACTGTTGACTCATACACCACATAATCGCCAGCCTTTAATACTTTACCTACCGTAAGGGTAGCAGCAAGTAATGGCTTTAGATCTGGTTGAGTATGTTGATCTATAGGAGTAGGAACTGCAACTACAAAGAAATTTGCATCCCTTAAATCGTCAATGTTATGGGTAAATAAGATGTCGCAACCTTCAAAACTTTCAGGACCTAGTTCTTCACTTGGGTCTTGGTTGTTCTGAAGCATGGCAACACGGCTTGGGTTAATATCGAACCCAATAACCCTGTATTTGCGGGCAAATTCTAAGGCAATGGGCAAGCCCACATATCCTAAACCAATAACTGCCAGTGTTTTTGCTTTGCTGGCAAAGGCCTCTATCATATTGCTGAAGCTGATAAATAAGGCTGCAAAGGTAGCTGATTTTAAGCTATTTCAGTGAGTGTTTTATCTGAATACTTACTATTAAATCATAAAGATTACCTTAGTTTCACCTCTACTTTTTAGAGATTACGTTAGCTAATTTACCCTTTTTGGCTGTATTATCTTTATGAACTACTCTAGTCCAAACAGAACTACGCCCGAACACGGTTAAGCCAACATAGCCTTGTACTTTTAACTTATTATGACTTACTAATTCAAGGTTACTGCTGTAGGTTTTGCCTGTATTAGGATCGTAAATTTGACCATTGGTGTATTCATTATCGCCCTTATGCTCAAAATTCGTTAAGATGAGGGAGTTAAGTAGATACTTATTGCGCTTAGATTCATCAGGATTCTTATGATCTTTTCGGTTTTTAGCCTTTCCCCAAACAATTTTACCAATGTACTTATTGCCATGCTTTACAATTTCTACTATTACTGATTTATCGGCAGTCATCCATCTGCCAATGATGGCATCAGGCTTGACTTGGGCAAAAGCAATAGTATTGCCTAAAAGTAATAGGATTGCTAAGATTAGCTTCTTCATTTGATGTTTCATGTAGTTGCAATGAAGGTAAGCGAAATATTCTAATAACCAACACTTTACAAAAAAAGCCTTGGCTATTTGCCAAGGCTTTGAGGTATATTTTGTTAGCGGATTAGTCTCTACGGCTACCGAATAGGCGTAGTAACATAATGAACAAGTTAATGAAGTCTAGGTAAAGCTCTAAAGCTCCCATTAGTCCAATTCTTTGCTCATCGTCTTCGGTTTGGGCCATTGAACTCATAATCAATATCTTTTGGGTATCGTAAGCAGCTAATCCTGCAAAAACAACTACGCCAATCCAGCTCATGATATAGGTTATCATATCGCTCTGTAAGAAGTAGTTTACAACTGACGCAATAATAATCCCAATAAGTGCTGGCATTAACCATCCAATCCAACCTTGGATATTCTTCTTTGTGAAATAGCCATAAGCGGTACAACCCCCAAATAGTAATGCTGTGCTAAAAAACACATTTACCATACTTTCTGATGTAAAAATAAGGGTATAGAAACTTAAGGTAATACCTACGGTAGCTGCATACAAGGCCATCAGACCTCTTAACACATTTATATCAGCACTATGTATTGCTCTTGAAATCCATATTACAAGTCCAATTTGAGCACCAATTAATACCCAATTGATAAAAGGAATTGAAAAGAAGGCTTCAATCAGATTCAACTCTGCAAACACATAAGATACCAAAGCCGAAATCATTAAGGCTATGGTCATCCAACGATAGCTAATGCCTATTACCCTATTGGCTACTTGGGTATCAATCTCAATGGGATTACCCTCATTGTCTTTAGCCCAAATGGTTGGCGCCGATGGGTTGTACTGGTTATTTTCTGACATACTGTTTTTTTTACTTTAAATTAGTTTAATGAAAATTAGGATAGCAAAATAGATTGAGAAAATAAATTCTCCAAAAAATTCAATAACTAACCGCTCCAGTTCAAGCATAACCACCAGCTAAAGGTAATTAGCTTTCCTAACAATTTATTAACTTGAAAATTTAGCTTTAGTGCAATTTTAAGGATTCTGAGCCTATTTAATAGAATCAGATTAAAAACCTTACATCATTTCACGTATGTTTTTCATAGTTCTATTATAGTTCCTGAACGAGAACAATAGCAAAATGCCATTCCCAAGTAAAATCAGTAGTTGCCATCTATGACTATCAAAAACTCCAGATATACCTTCAGTGGCACTAGCTAATAGCCAATCTTGAAAAATGCTATTTAAAAATAACAGGGTGGTTATCAGGAGCAAACCCACAAAACAAAGCCAAATAGAGGCATTAAACCTCAGTTTAGCAATTAGAAGTAGGTCGATTTCTTTCAGAGCAGATTTATGGATTTTATTCATCAGGATATTTTGGTGTGGATTACATAGGCAGTGTTTACATAAACTTTACCTATTCAAAAATAAGCTAGCAAAACCACTTTCACCAATCAATAAACGCCAAAATAACACTTTAGGTATCATTAAATATTGGTAACAATGCCTATGAGCTTGTTAATAGTTTGGTAAAACACCAACAATACAAAATTTTACTCGTGCCATTTATTGCACCATTAGGATCGATATACTTGCTTCTTTGCTTCGTGTTAAAATCCTTTCTTAATTGCAGCCCAATTCCCAAGTATGACACCTAGCTCTGGTAAAAAATCTTACTCTTTAAATGCAATAAGCAGCTTGCTCCAATACGGGGCGCTTACTGTATTTATGTTGGTAAGCATTTCCTTGTTTATCAAAATGAGGGGGGAGGAAGATTACGGGGTTTTTGTACTTATTTCAATCATTGGCAACCTTGCCTTATATGCCAACCTAGGCCTAAACCAATCGCTCATTAGATACTTAGCCCTGCAAGGCAAAGGCAAAACAAGTCAAACCGATATTGGGGTAAACCTCACAGTAATCTTCCTTTTTTCTATCCTTTTTGCGGCACTTACCTTGTTACCTGGTAGGTATGTTGTATTTGAATTGATGGACATTCCTTTTGTGTACGCACACGAGGTAATGCCACTTTATCAAGCCCTTTGCCTGGCTAATATTCTATTGCTTACTGGTCAGGTTTTTAATGCGATGTTAGACGCTGCCCATAAAATTTATGTAGCCAGCATTATTCAATTTGTGTACAGCCTTTTCTACTATGGAGGTATTGTTTTTTGCCTCGTTCTTGGCTGGGGAATGGGCGAAATGGGTGCCTTTATGCTGATTGCTGCTGGTATTTGGTTTGCACTTATGGCAACTACAGCTTTAAGTTATTGGGGCAAGCCTATTTTTCCAGATGCTAAAGAATGGAAAAGTTATTTAAAGAAGCACTTAAGCTATGGAGGCAAAATATACCTTAGCAGTCTGTTAAACTTTGGTTACGAACCACTTACTAAAATTTTAATTGGTAATTTGTTTAGCAAGGAAATGGTTACCGTATATGATATTGCCTTAAAAATTCGGGGACAGTTATGGGGTATCATTTACAAGGTATTGTATCCATTATTCCCTTTATTTAGTGAAGAAAAGCGAGCTGAAACCACAGCAAAATACCTCGCACTATCGCAAAGGATGGTGTATTTAATATTGATACCTATTGCAGTTGGGGTAATTATGGGTACCCATTTAGTAATAACAGATTTCCTTCACATTAAAAATCCTGTGGCCGATAGTTCTGTAATCATTATTACCCTTGGCTATTTGTTTTTCAGTGCTACGGTAATACCTACCGCCCTATTTATGAACGCACAAAACCATCCACAAGTAATGGTTTATACCCAGTTGGTAAATGTGTTAGTTAACTTAGGACTATTATTTTTACTGAAACCTTTAGTAGGCTTTTATGCGATAGCCTTAGCAAGTGCAGGTTCCATTATAGGTTCGTGGATATTGTTGGCTATTTTCCAAAACAAGTACAGCCAATTCAGACCTTTTTCAAACTATTCTGAATGGACTATTTATATCATAACCACGCTCACCTTATGCCTTGGTGGCTATTTAACAGCCCAACTCCCTTATAGCATCTGGATTACAGCACCTTTATATACAGCTATAGGCTGTGCATTCTGGTTGATTTGGCTAAAGTATTCTAAGCTATTGGTCCCTATTATTCAGCAACCGAATCTGCCAAGCCTAGTAACCAAGATTACCAACTACTTTAAATAGCCTAACTATTTAACCCTTAACTTTTCTCCTACTTTAATTGTAGGTTCAGTTTTTCCGTTGAGTTTCAGCAATTCTGGCACAGATATACCGTATTGCTTACTTATCTTATACATCGATTCCTTTTCCTCAACAATATGGTAGGTTGCCTCTGAACTTGTTTCCTCCTTCTTGGTAGGAGCAGGTGCTACTATTGGGGTAGTTTTATTTTGCTTTACGGAATCTGGACTTGCTAACGGCTTAATCGCTTTTTTAGTGGGCTCAGTTACTTTAATGGTTGCTTTAACACTATCTGCTGGCTTTTTTATTTCAACCGCTTTAACAGGTTTAGGGAAGGCGCTATCTTTAGAAATCGGTTTAGCATTCAGTTTAGTTACAGGTTCATTGACAGGCGCTTGAACAACCTTTTCTTTGTAATAGATAGGTGCATTAAACTTGATTTGACCTGCATTCCAAGCATAGATGCTATCAAGTGGCACGCCCAGTTCTTTGATCAAGCCAAACAAGGTTTGTCCTTCTTTCAAATAGGTAACTTTATAACCTGCATTTGCTCGTTCTTTAATGGCCACTTTCGTTTCCTGTGCCATAAAAATTTGAACGTTATCAATGATGGTATCGTCTTCTACTTCAATTTGTTTAGCTAAAACAGAATCAGGCTTATTAACCTGTTCAGCAATATTCTTTCTGATTTTAGCCACTGAGCTATCTTCCCTTTTTAGCGGTAAAGAAGGTGCCACATAAACCGACTTATATTCAATTGCCACATTTGATGGTCTGGTTTGGCGCATCCATAAAACCCTACCTGGCTTTAAAGCTTCAGGCTTATCCATTCGGTTACGCTTTAAAAGCCATTTCATAGCAATACCGTATTCCTGACTTATCTCCCAAAGGGTTTGCCCTTGTTGCACGGTATGGAATGGCACTTTCGCTTTCTTCTTTTTAGACTTCACATAATACACCTGACCTGCTACAATCAAATCGAAAATGCGCATATCGTTATACTCCAGGAAGTCCGATTTATCAATATCAGCCTGTAAGGCAAGCTTGGCAATATTATCGCCTTTGCGTGCCATAATAGCCTTTATCCCATTCCACGAAAAGAATAACGGCACATTACTGGTATATTCATATTTAACCGAACCATCAGGCTGGGTAACAGGCACCTGCGTTGGTGGAGGCGTTTCAGACTTTACTTTAATTAAACCAAAGAAGCGAGTTTCTTCATACGGTTTCAATGCCCCTGTTTCAGTTGGCGTAGGTACATTCCCTAAAGTTAGCAAGCCTGGCTGTGCCTGAATTACAGGGATAATTACCGTATAATCCCTATCGGCTGGTACAGCACCCGTTCTTGCCCATTTATTGTACCATTTCAAATCATCAATAGATACATTGTTTTCTAAGGCAATGGCTTCCAAGGTTTTATTTTCACATTCCGTATATTCTATTACTCGGATTGGTGGCTGCGGATTGCGGTGAATGGCATTTTCATAAGCCAATTTATGGGCAATAAACTCAGTTAAATACCAGTGCGTATTGGTGTCTAAAACCATAGTTTCTGCACCTATTTGGGTTGGGTCAATTAACTTCTTAGCTCCACCCAAACCTGCATAGTATGAAAGCACACTATACATCCAGTTATTCATATAGTTGTTATGCCTTTTTAGGTACTTTGCTGCTGCTTTAGAACTCGCTACAATGTGCATGCGCTCATCTACCTCGTCATCTACCCGCAAGCCCATTTCAACAGCAGTTTCTTTTTTAAACTGCCAGTAACCTACTGCATTACTGCTACTTACAACATCTGAAATTAGCTTGCTTTCTTGCAAAGAAAGATACTTTAAATCGTCAGGGGCTTGTTCTTGCTGTAATACCCGCTCCACAATTTCAAAATAAGCATCGGCTCTTTCAACAGTAATTCTAAAGTATTTATTGTTGCGTAATAAGTTATCAGCAGAATGCTTTATCTTTTTCCGATAAGCTTCTGTTAAGGTCAGTTTTTGATTAGCCACTCTTATTTCTGATGGCACCTCAAAATCTGATTGAGCCCAAGTTTTATCTAAACAACAAAGAAATAAGACGAATATTAAGGCTATACGCATTGGTGCAAGTAATTAGTATTCAGCGCAAAAATAGGTATTATTTCTATCATTACGTGAAGTAAATACACCTAAATACATAGTATTGTTATCCGATATTGCCTGTAAGTTTGTATTCACTTACCTTTACCTATCTAAAATACCTAAAAAGGCTTGTTTCAAAATCTAAAAAAACCTTCTTGGTGGCTTTTAATCGTATCGGCAATAGCCTGGCTATTGGTATGGGCACTTACGCTGCAAATTGAGCTTGAAAAGGCTCCTGCGCATACCGCCATTCAAATGGCTTTGCAGCAACGCGTTTTGATAGAATTAGATAATGCGCAATCCGATTTAGAAAGAGCAAAAACCGAACTTCGGAAACAACCTAAACTCAGGTTTACTGCCTTAAACGACTCTAAACAACCCTTTACCTACGTTTTTGACGATACCACTGCCTTTTATTGGGGCAATAACGCCTTCTTTTTGTCTTGGAAAGAGGCTAGCATTTTACCGCAAACTGCCTACTTAGTTAATAACGGCTGGGCTTGTTTGGTGGTATCTGATACTTGCAAGGCTGATCGTATTTATAAGCTTTACAGGATTATACCTTTGCTCAGAAAATACGGAATTGAAAGCAATAACCTCGCTCCTGAAATTTACTGGCCTGAATTGAATGGATTGGTTTTGAGTGGTCAAAATGCAACTGCCACCACTTACCAAATTTATAATACAAAAAATGAACCGCTTTTTAGCATAAACCCAAAAAGCGCTGCAACTGATAAGGAACCTGAACAGCTTTCAATCATCAAAAATGCTCTTGCTGCCTTGGCATTGGCGTTTACCCTAGCTTGGGGATTGCATTTTATAAGTCAGCAACTCACCAAAAAAGGTAATTATCGAAAGGGTTTCTTGGCAGTGGTTGTGCTGCTATGTTGCTTTAAATTACTTTTGGTAGCCATTTACTTCCCAAGCAATTTCCTTACCTCGCAGGCATTAAGTAAGCCCTTACAAGCTGTAAAGTTTATTGGTCCTACCCTTGGCGATTTATTGATTAATTTGATTTTAGCAAGTTTACTAGCCCTTTACCTATTCCGCTATTTCTTAGGTAGTAAGCTTTACGCTAAGGCAGTTACC
Source organism: Cytophagaceae bacterium (assembly GCA_027487695.1). Taxonomy (GTDB): domain Bacteria; phylum Bacteroidota; class Bacteroidia; order Cytophagales; family Flexibacteraceae; genus JAIYDB01. The sequence goes on from JAIYDB010000118.1 coordinate 16,310, forward strand.
CTTCATCAAAATATAGGCTATTTATTGGCAATATGCTGTATTTTAGCTAATTACTTTTTGCTTTATGGCTTTTACCTTATAGCCAGAGGTTTACTAGCAGGGGTAGGAAATGAATTAGATATAGCAAGCAGTCTTCAATTTGGAGCTGAAAGAAATCTTGGCTACCTCACTTTACTTATTGCTGCAGTAATAACTTATATGTTAAGCCATACCATCATTCGGTTTGCGCTTAACCTGTTGCACCAAAGGGTATTACCTTCAATCTTAGTAGCCTTTATAGCTACAGCCATAGCATTTGCTATTGCCCAGATTTTTGGTTTACGGTACGTTATTTTACTTCCGTTAAACTTAGGTTTCTGTCTATTTATCTTAGTATTTAGAATACCTAAGCTTTTGGCCGACCAAAAAGAACCGAGCTACTTATATTACCTTATATACGCCTTTTTGCTTTCTAGCATAGGAACTTATGCCTTAAGAAACCATATCCAACACGGATTATGGGAAAACAAACACCGCTTCGTTTCTGAAATTACCGATACTTCTAGCCAAGGACCAGAGAACCTATTTGGCAAATGGTTAAAAGATATCAAGGATACCACCAAAACCGCTTCCCTGCCTGATTCGCTTGCTACCCTGCCTAATATGGTGCAACAGATAAAGTCCGCCTTGCCTGTAGCCATAGACCGTGACTTTAATATTGATATTCAGATTACCAATTCAAATGGCAAAAACCTAGATAGCCTATCGCCAACCCTAGATTTTGCCTTTTTAGAAAAGACTTGGTTTAGAAATGCCCAACGCCTACGTACCAGCAATATCTACGGAATTACTGAACCCCAAACCGATATCGTTAGTAGCTACGCAAGTCGGTTTATGTTCGATTCTGCCCGATTGCCGTTTATCGTTCACATTAAACTGAACCCTAAAATACCTTTTACCGGTAATATGATGCCAGCTTTAATGGCTGCCAAAACCACAGGATTACCTTTCCTTTCTTCTGCCTTCTCTTATTCGGTTTGGGAAAACAACGAACGTACCTTTAACAGCGGTAACTTTAACTATAACCGTTCCTTTGCGGCTAATTATCTCAACAAATCTGAACTCTATAAAAGCGGGCTCACCACCGATGGCTACCACCATTTAGGCATTGTTATTGACAATGAAACCTACGTTGTAAGTAGTGTAAGCTACCCTGTAAAATCGCTTTTTGTGAATTTATGCTTTCAGTTTTTGCTGATGAGCGCCCTATCTATTTTGGTGCTATCCATACAAATAGTTTTAAGGCAGCAATACCAAAATCTAACTCTAGGCACAAAAATTCAGCTTTACTTGAATGGTGCCTTTTTCTTGCCGCTTGTGGTGGTATGCGCACTCACATTAAGCGTAATGAGTAGTACCTATCGTAACGATTTGAATAAGGCTTTCTTAGCAAATGCAGAAAAAATAGCCCAGCAACTGCTCCCTACACTTGAACGGAAAGAAAACCAAAACACGCTCAATACCCAACTTCAGCAAATTGCAAGTATTGCTGCCTTAGATATCAACTTGTACAGCAATCTTGGTAAGCTGAACCAAAGCTCACAAAATACGCTCTTTGCCAAACAACTGATAAGTCCATACATTTCTCCTGAGGCAATTGCATCCTTGTTTGAAGCAAGGCAAAATGCAATTTTACTTCCCGAACAAATTGGTGATATCAATTTCAAGGTAGCTTATGTGGCATTACGATCTAAAAATGAAGGACGTTTGCTTGGTTTATTAGCAGTCCCTTTTATTGAAAGTAATGCAGAACTAGACCACCAAGTAAGCGATGTGGTGGGTACTATGATTATCCTGTTTACCTGTATTTTAGTATTGTTTATTGGGCTTAGTTATTCAGTATCACGTCAGTTAGTAGTGCCTTTACGCTTATTAACTCGCCGTTTAAAGCGTACCAACCTAGCGAAATACAGTCCTTTGGAATGGAACAGTACCGATGAAATTGGGCTATTGGTAAAGGAATACAACAATATGCTCAAGAAGCTTCAAGTGAGTACTGAAGCTCTTTCTAAAAGTGAAAAAGAAAGTGCTTGGCGTGAAATGGCCAAACAAGTTGCCCACGAAATCAAAAATCCACTAACTCCAATGAAGCTCACCTTGCAATACCTAGAGCAAGCCCGAGCCCAAAACAACCCTAACCAAGAACGAATTACTGAAAAGGCCATCCAAACTCTTTTAGCGCAAATTGAAAACCTAAGCGATATCGCTACCAGTTTTGCCGCCTTTGCTCAAATGCCTTTGCCTAAGCAAGAGCCTTTTAATCTGGTACTTACAGTAAAAAACACCGTTAATTTATACAGAAGTAACAACGAAATTAATCTTACTACGCATTACGCCTTACCTGAACTTTGGGTAACTGGCGATGAAAAACTGATTAGTAGAATTATTACCAATCTTATCTTAAACGCTATACAATCGGTTCCGGAAAGTAGGGTTCCTGAAATTACGATTCAACTGAAATCTGATGCTAAAAACGCCCACTTCGCTATTTCTGATAATGGCTCAGGCATTGAAAGCAGCATTGCAGAAAAAATATTCGTCCCTAATTTCAGTACCAAAAATGGTGGAACGGGTATTGGCCTAGCTGTAGCCAAGCGGGGTATTGAACAACTTAAAGGCAAAATTTGGTTTGATACCAAAGCTGATATTGGCACTACCTTTTACTTTGAACTTCCATTACTAGAGGTAATACCAGAGGTTACTTCTTAAACTAATGAGACGGTTATCGGTTCCTTAGGTATGCACTTACTTATTACAATACCAGTTGCCGCCAACCTACAAACTGTTAAAGCTGGTTTTACAGAAAGTCTGTTCAAGGCATTAGCACCTCCCTTTCCTAAGGTTGATTTGGTGCATTTTGGTGGTTCCAAAGCAGGCGATAAAGTGCATGTTCGTCTGCATTTTCCATTTTTACCTGCCCAAAATTGGATAAGTGATATTACAGAAGATGCTGAAACTGAAAACCAATGGTACTTTATAGACCGTGGTGTTGAACTACCTTTTTTCCTTGGCTTTTGGGAACATAAACATATAGTAACCCAACATACTTCACACACTACTATTACTGAAGATATAACCTTTAAAGGACCTTGGTGGCTTCCTGATTTTCTGCTTTATCCAACCTTGTATCTGCAGTTTAGCGCACGCAAAAAAGTCTATCAGCGGCTATTCGGAAAAGCTTAGTCTTTGTACTGCTCTTCTTCTATTAAGTAAATATCTTCACTAGGCTTTTTCATCAAATACTTTTCACGAGCGTATTTCTCTAGTAAATATTTATTGCCTAAAAGTTCTGCCTTGTTCTGTTTTACTTCTTCAATCTTTTGAAGGTAATATTCCTTTTGGCGTTCTGCATCATGCACTTTGCCCGCAGTTTTGGCAAGCGTAATTAAATCATTACCATCAAAAAAGAGCAACCACATAAATAGCAATACACTGCTACTCACGTAAAAATTCCGCAGAATTTTAGGTATCCGAATTTGTTTGATTACATCTAACACAACCCAAATATACAGGCTTATAGGCAAAGGCCACAATAGTATTATCTGTCTTTTGATTTTACTCTTTTTTCACTTCAAAACAATTAACTAACTTACCACTCAAACTAAGTGGTTTTATACACCATCTATAAAATGAAGAAACTGATACTTACGCTTTTAACTGCTTCCATATTAGTTGGGGCAGCGCAAGCACAAACCGCAGGCAATAAACCCGCCACCGAAAAACAAGAAAACTTTGAACACTTGGCCGATAGGTTTGCTGACCTTCAAGTGCTCAGATATAAAATAGATGGCTTTGAAACGCTAAACCCAAAGCAAAAGGAACTTTGCTATTACCTATATCAGGCTGCATTAAGTGGCAGAGATATGATTTGGGACCAGAACTACAAACACAATTTACGTGTTCGTAAAACTTTGGAAGCTATCATTTCAAGCTACAAAGGCGATAAAAAGTCCGATCAATACCAGCTTTTCCTTACCTATGCTAAGCGTGTTTTCTTTAGCAACGGTATTCACCACCATTACAGCTCAAAGAAAATTATCCCTAACTTCAATGAGCAATTCTTAAGCACGCTTATTTATGGCTCCAATGCTAAATTATTGCCTTTGCAACCAGGCGAAAATGTAAAAGACTTTGTTGGCTTTATTACTCCAGTCATCTGCGATCCGAATAAAGATGCCAAGAAAATAAACCTAGCAGCTAATGAAGATTTACTTCAAACTTCGGCAATGAACTTCTATGAAGGACTTTCGCAAGCCGAGGTTGAAGCATACTACGAAAAGAAAATTGACAAGAAAGACCCTACCCCAATTTCATACGGCCTTAATAGCAAGCTAGTTAAGGAAAATGGCGAAATAAAGGAGAAGGTTTGGAAAGTGGGAGGTATGTACAATAACTCCATTGTTAAAATAGTATCGTGGTTAGAGAAGGCAGTAACCGTAGCTGAAAACGAGAACCAGAAAGATGCCCTTAAGAAACTCATTACTTTTTATAAAACTGGCAGTCTGAAAGATTTTGACACCTACAACATCGCTTGGGTAAAAGATATTGATAGTCGCGTAGATGTAGTTAATGGCTTTATTGAAGTATATGGCGACCCTCTTGGTTATCGTGCTTCATATGAAAGCGTAGTTTCTATTAAAGATATGGAAGCTAGTCAGCGTATTGAAGCGATAGGCAATGAAGCCCAATATTTTGAAGATAACTCACCTATTTTACCTGAACACAAGAAAAAGGAAGTTACAGGCATAAGTGCCAAGGTAATTACTGCAGTTGTAGAAGCCGGCGATGCAGCGCCAAGCACTCCAATTGGTATTAACTTACCAAATGCTAACTGGATCAGAAAAAATCATGGTTCTAAATCTGTTCAATTAAGTAATATCGTATCGGCTTATGATGCTGTTGGTGGTAGTAGTTTGACCAAAGAATTCTGCTTTACAGATGACGAAATACAAAGAGCCTATTTACATAGCAGCTTAGCAGGAAAACTACATACCGATATGCACGAGGTAATAGGACACGCTAGTGGTCAAATTTTACCAGGTGTAGGAACTCCAAAAGAAACGCTTAAGAATTATGCAAGTGCTTTAGAAGAAGCCCGTGCCGATTTAGTAGCTCTCTATTACATGATGGACCCTAAACTCTTGGAAATTGGTGTAATGCCAGATTTAGAGGTTGGCATGGCAGAATACGATGCCTATATTAGAAATGGTATGCTTGTTCAACTAAGTCGTTTAGAATTAGGCGAACAACTTGAAGAAGCACACATGCGTAACCGTGCCATGATTGCACGTTGGGCATTTGAGCGCAGTAAAGGTCAGGCAATTGTTAGAGAAACAAAATACGGAAAAACTTATTTCCATATAACTGACTACAAACTACTTAGAGAAATTTTCGGCGAACTATTACGCGAAGTACAACGTGTGATTAGCACTGGCGATTACAAAGCTGGCCAGATGCTTATTGAGGAATATGGCGTAAAAGTTGATCTTGAATTACACAAAGAGGTGATTCAACGTTACCGTCAGTTTAACTTAGCACCATACAAAGGTTTTATACAACCAAAATTGATACCTGTGCTTAAAAACAACAAATTAGTAGATGTACAGGTTACCTACCCTAGCGATTTCCTAGAGCAAATGCTTGAATACGGAAAAGATTATGGTTATTTACCTAATTACAACTAAATCGTAATAGGTGATTTTAGAATCATTTCAAGGGAGGGAGACCTCCCTTTTATTTTTTTCAATAAAAACTTCATTTTTTTACAAAGGCTTAACCTAACTTTGCAAAAGATTAAGGATTTTTGCACTGCGTTTAGGTAAGAACAAACCCCAAACAAATTATATATGAGTTTTAATGCTTGGCACCACGTTTCGCACGGCGAAAAAGCACCTCTGGAAGTAAATAGCATCATTGAAATACCAAAAGGCTCAAGAGCTAAGTATGAGCTAGATAAAGATACTGGTCTGCTAAAATTAGACCGTGTATTGTACAGTGCAATGTACTACCCAGCTAACTACGGCTTTATCCCTCGCACCTATTGCGACGATAATGACCCTCTAGATATCTTAGTGCTTTCTCAAATTAACTTTGAACCGCTTTGCCTTGTAGAAGCCAAGCCTATTGGGGTAATGCGCATGCTAGATAATGGCGAAGCTGATGATAAAATCATTGCCGTTGCATCGTACGATGTATCGGTAAGCCATATCAACGATATTACTGAACTACCAAGGCACTTCATCACTGAAATGCAAAACTTCTTTGAAGACTACAAGAAGCTAGAAAAGAAGAAAACGGTAGTTGTAGAAGAATTCCAAAATGTAGATGTAGCTCGCAAAATTATTGAGCAAGCCTTCTTAGATTACGAAGCCAAATACGGTCACTTAGCCAATGCTGCTTACTAATAGATAGCCATTACTAAAACCTAAACCATAAAAAGCGGGGATAATGCAAATTGCGTTATCCCTGTTTTCCTTTTTAGGCACCCCTTTATTGCAAGGCAATAGGCGTAACCGTATATCCTTTAGCCTTTAACAATTCCAGAACCCCATTTTTACCAGGCAAGTGACCTGCGCCTACTGCAAAGAATACTGAATTAGCCTTCATGATTGCTGGCATTTCTTTTGCCCAGTTCTTGTTTCTGGCATCTATTAATTCTGCTTGGTTAAGCATTTCAGATGATTCTGATTCTGACATTAACTTATAAAGTAAATCCAGATTTCCAGCCACGTAAGCATCCATCATTTTTTTAAGTTCAGCCTTACCTTTATTCCAATCCTTTACCGTTTCCACTAAAATTTTGGCCTGCGTTTTAATTGGGGCACTCATTAGTAGTTCCATTTGATAGGCTATGGTTTCCAAACCTTTATTGTTTTTCTTAGGGAAGTTTTTAATCAAGGTTTCATCAACAGAAGAAAAGGGAGAACAAGGAGCCATTTTTTGAAGACCAATGGTAGCAATGGCATTTGGCTTTAAAGCCTTTAACTGATCAATAGGCATACCTAAAGTATCGTTTAAAAATGCCCCTACTTTTTTGTACTCATCGGCCGAAAGTAATTTATCTAAGCTACTATCTTGTGCCGCCATCATAAACTTCATAGCCGCCATAGCCTCTGTTTGCATGGTAGCAATTTCAACTTCAGTATAAATTACATCTGAACCAACTATTGCCTTTTTTACCGGATCAGGCAGTTTATAAGTTTCAGTACAAACCATGTGTAGGGTACCAAATACATAACTTGGCTTGGTTAGCCCATTGCCTGTTATTTTAAACAAGAGCGTTTTCTGAGCTAATGCCCCTGTTAAACTTGAAAGCAATAGTGCAAATACACCAATTGCACGGAATAGATTTTTCATTTATGTGTTGTTGGAGCAATAAACCTACCTAATTATCTTAAATAACTAGTCATTTATTGTATTAATAAACGCTACCACCTTTTCAATGGCTTTACTTCTATGGCTATGGGCAAGCTTTACTTCCTCGGATAACTGCGCAAAGGTTTGGTCATAGCCTTCCGGGATAAAAATAGGGTCGTACCCAAAACCGTTAGTACCTGCCTTTTCTATAGCAATAATTCCTTTAACTATACCTTCAAAACTAAATGTACTGCCATCAATAATTAAGGTAGCCACAGTTCTGAATTGGGCATTCCTATTTGTCTTGCCTTCTAAGGCTTTTAAAAGCGCATCCATATTGGCGTTGGCATCTCGGCTGCCGCTAAAATGGGCGGTATGTACGCCTGGTTTGCCATCTAGTGCCTCAACTTCCAAACCGGTATCGTCTGAAAAACAGCTCAATCCGTAATGATGCCATATATGAAAAGCCTTACTAAAGCTATTCTCTTCTAAGGTTTCAAAAGGCTCTGGTAAATCTTCTGAAATACCCGCTTGTAAAAGGCTTTGCCATTGAAAACCAGCTGGCATTACTGCCGCTATTTCTGAAATTTTATGAGCGTTATTGCTGGCAATGGTAATGAGTTGCGACATTCTAAATTATGGTTTGTTAAGTAAGTGTTACCTTATTAATATCAAATTGTAATGAATTTTAGTAATTCGGTATATAAATAGTAAAGAACTATTAACGTCAATTTCAGCTACATGCAGCCTGAAAATCCGAATTTTGTAGCTTCAAATATCTTATTAAAATGAAGCATATTTCTATTCTGGCTTTAATGATTCTGTTTGCATTTGGCTTGCAAGCACAAACTACTAAAAAAGGCCGAATTGCAGGTGTAATTAAAGATGCTGCCAACTCTGAACCATTGATTGGAGCAACAGCAACAGTAGTCGGTGGCAGCGGTGCCGCAGCCGATTTAGATGGTAAGTACCTTATCAGTTTAGAACCAGGTACCTATACCGTAAACTTCAAATTCATAGGGTATGTAAGCAGAACCATTGAAAATGTGGTAGTCACTAGCGGCCAAACCACCTTATTAAATATTAACTTAAAAGAATCGGTCAGAGAAACAGAAGTAGTTGTAGTTACCACCACCATTAAAAAAGGTTCAATGGAAACTATGATTAAGGATATCCAAAATGCAGCCACCGTAACCAGTGGGGTATCGGCCGAGCAAATGCGCAGAACACCAGATAAAACCACTGCCGATGTTTTAAAGCGTGTTTCTGGTGCTTCAATCCAAGATAATAAGTTTGCAGTTGTTCGTGGTTTGAGCGATAGATATAACCTAGGTTTCCTAAATGGCGTTCAATTACCAAGTACAGAAAGCGATAGAAAGGCTTTTACCTTAGATATTATCCCATCGTTTGTAGTTGATAAAATGGTGATTGCCAAAACCGCTTCGCCAGATAAGCCAGGCGATTTCGCAGGTGGACTTATTGACATTACTACCCGCGATATTCCTTTCGAAAACAGTGCCTTTATTACTATTGGTGGAGGTACTCATAGCCTTACTACTAACAAAAACTTTACCGCCCAATACAAAACTGGGTCAGATGTTTTTGGCTTGGCCACTGATAGAATTTTACCAACGAATATTATTAGCACAGCTGAAAACAAGCCTTTGCAGGCAGGAAACGCATTATTAACCGCCGAGGGGCAAAAATTTAACCACGATTTTAGCAGAAGAAGTTTCAACGCTAACCCGAACCTTACTTTCCAAGCAGGTATTAATGGTAGAACCAAAATCTTCGGGAACGATTTTGGCTACCTAGGTGCTGCTACCTTCAGCAATAGCTATAGAAATATAAACTCGTTTCAAACTATACCGCTTTTAGGTAACGAAACAGCATTGAAAAATCCTGTAAATGGCGATACTATTAACCAGAATATCTCTCGTTACAATACTACGAGCGCCTTAATGGGTAATTTCAGCTATAAGATTGGCGATTTTACCAAGATCTCATTTAAGAACTTATATACAGTAATCAGTGAAAATAGCTACGGCGAACGTTTCCTTGGACGTCTTCCTGCCGATGAGGCTGAAAACCAAAAGCAAAGAAGTTATATCTACTTCTTTAGCAGCAACCAAATGGTGAGCAACCAGCTAAATGTTGATCATTATTTCAATAAGGCAAAATTGCGTGTAAATGCTACAGGAGGTTATTTCTATGCTGATAGACAAGTACCTGATTACCGCCGATTGAATTACCAATCATTATTTGATACAGAAAATAGAACCTATGGAAGGTATCAATTATTTAGCGTGCCCGATGTAAGAGATTTCAATCCTGATCTTCCTCAACGTTATTATAGCAATTTGTATGAAACGGCTAAAAATGCCAATATAGATGTGACTAAGTCGGTTAACTTCTTAGAATCTACAGATATTAAGGCTGGTTTTGCCTATATGGAACGTGAGCGTACTTTCAGAGTGCGTAACTTCTTGTATGGCTATAACACAAATAGTCTTAGCCAAGCACCTACCTTCTTTGGTCCAGATACTATTTTCAATAATAGGATTAACAACAACCAATTCTACTTGAAAGAAAGTACCCTAGCATCGGATTTTTACAACGGAAAAAGCAAATTGGTAGCTGCATATATCATGAGCGATATGCGCATTAAACCTTGGTTAAGAGCAATTTACGGTGTACGACTAGAGCAGTTCAACCAAGAAGTAAATGCCTTTACAGATGAAGGTGATACTGTAAAACCAGTGCTTGATAATACCGATTTCTTACCAAGTGTTAACTTTATCATTAACCCTAGAGCCAACCATAACCTACGTTTAGGATATAGCCGCACACTTAGCCGTCCTGAATTCCGTGAATTTGCACCAGTTGCTTTCTACGATTTCAATACCAATGCTATTGTAGTTGGTGCGCCAAACCTTGTGCGTACCTCCATTGATAATATCGATTTACGCTACGAAATTTACTCAGATGAAGGCGAATCATTCAGCATAAATCCATTCTATAAGCGATTTACAAATCCTGTAGAAAGCCAAGTTGGTGGTTCAGGTACTCGTACTTTTACTTATTTCAATGCTAAAGAGGCTAACAACTATGGTGTTGAATTTGATGCTCGTATTACTTTCAAACGGTTCGGAAGCTCACCAATATTAGAGCGAATTAGTTTATATGGTAATTATAGCTTGATTTCATCTACTGTGAAGATTGATACCGTTGCTGGCAGCATTAAAGACCGTCCATTGCAAGGACAAAGTCCTTATGTATTTAACGCAGGTTTGGTTTACCAAGATGCCGACAAAGGTTGGGATGCCGCATTCACCATTAACCGTGTAGGTAGAAGAATTGCCTATATCGGAAATGAAGAAAAGCAGATTATCTGGGAAAACCCAAGAACCATTATTGACCTAAGCATAAGCAAGGTAGTTGCTAAGAAACTGACTATCCGCTTTGTAGCTGGCGATATTCTAGCTCAAGACTTAGTGTTCTATCAAGACCTTAACACCAACAAAAAATACGATAAAGGTGGCGATGTAACCGCCTTCCGTTTCCAAAACGGCTTCACTACTACCCTATCAATCAATTATAAATTTTAATTGGAAAAAGATATTCCATCAAAGAAAAAGCCCGCTACGCGGGCTTTTTCTTTGATGGGAGTTATCGTTTTAGTCCCATGGTATATCTTTCTTTTTGCGTTTACCGGCCTTATTGTTGAACAAGAAAATGAACAGTATCGTAATTATTGGCACTCCTATTATCACACCTAACTGGTACCAGCTTAGTTGCCCTAATAACATAAACAAGGCAGGCAAACCAAATACTGGGGTAGTTTCAGATTCACTGCTAGTTTCTTCTGATTTAGACCTTGTAGCAACTATTCTACTATTAGAAAGTGAATCTAATCTTTCCAAATCTGGAGGGGTGGAAGAAGGGCCTAGGTCTTCTCTACAAACCAACGATTCTATGGTTAAGTCGTCAGAAAAGGTGATATCTGGCATTGTATTATTGTAATCAAACCCAGGAAACACTATCACCAAACTATTTAACTCAGTTCTTGGCGGTTGATACAAGAATATCTTTTGTTCTGGACAAACCCATACGTAATGATAGATGCCCTTGTTGCCAAACTGCCAATATGCAATTTGACGTTGAGGTACTTTTGATTCATCATTAAAACTGTAATAGGCATTCATTTTAAATAGCTTTCGCTTCTTATCAAAAATTACATCTTCAGGAACCCAATCGTCAAACCTCCATCTTATATCCTTTCTATTGTTCTTTTCAAAGGATAAGGCGTTAAAAACATCTTCTTTATCTATGTTATCCAGTATGCCCTTTTCAGGAACAAGTCCCTCATAATAAAGGACAACTATATAAGGATTATGAGGTGAAAGAGCACTATCCTTTGGCACCATAATGGTTACAATCTGGGTATTAGCCGATCTTTTTAAGCCAAATAAATAAGCCATTGCTTCAGCTTCTTGCTCATCAATTGCTTTGTATGCTTCAGGAATATTAACAATTGCATTTTCCTGATGGTTAAAATGACTGCCTTCATGGTATTTAAAGGAGTCCTCTATTATTGTCTCTACTACTTTTGAATTATCAGGTTCAGTTATTTGCCCAAAAGAATAGCCCATCCCAAAAAGGAATAGACACACCACCAATACAAACTTTTTAAAGTGCATAATTCAACCTACTATTAAGTTAGCGGGAGCAAAACTGCCCTGCGCCACTTATCAGGATAAAAGTAAAAGAAATATCGCAAATGTTAGTTGTTGCCAGTCCAAAAATATGAATCGTCAATCCCACATTTAGAGACGTAAGCTAGTGGCTAACTTAAGCAGTATAAAAGTCTGTAATTAATATTAAGACCTCCTTCTACCTTTAAGCAATAACCAGCCCATAAGCATTGCCACTATAATAATGCTTATCAAAAGCCAGTGCTCTTGCAGAAACTGCAAGTCTTTATTTTCAGAAATTGAAGAAGGACTAAAGCTCAAACTTCCAATGGTAAAGTCTGCTAATTTATCCGATAGCTGGTTATAATCGTTATGAGTATAACCCTCATCGAAAGTAATAGCGGTTTTACAATAATCTTGTATTTCTCTTAACGATTTAATTTCTGAAGTATCGGCAATAATTAATGATTCAATATAGCCTTCTCTGCCTAATACCCAGTTACATACATTTACAAAATAGGTAGTATCGTCAGTTGAACAAAACATCATTGGCAAGTGTAGCAATTTCTGATGTGAATTGTAGTAAGGGTTAAAAACCCATTTTACAAATCTATGTTTTGAATAGTTGCTAAACCTATAATTGTAACCAAGCCTGTCAAAATCAAGCTCAGTTTCATCTATGTCTGAAATAAAACCATCTCTTTTAATATATAATTCAATAAAATACTGGTTGGTTAAAATACCTTCATTTTCTGGAATAATAATGCCAAGTAATTCAGATGTATCTAAATCTGGTCTATCAAAAAACTCTTCTAAGGCAATAACTGCATGTTCCTTAATCATGAGCTTATGCGCTTTAGGAACTGTAATTGTAGCATTACATGGCAACTTTTGTGTACCAGTTACATAGATTAAACTCGCCTCAAAACGTGCGCTATCATCAATTACCTCCCTACTAATGGTATAGTTGGTTTGCGCTTTAATAGGCAATACTAAAATTAAGGCAAGAAATAAAGTAAGGATTAAAGCTTTCATCTAAATCAAATATATAAGTTTGATTTTTTCTAATCTATCTAAAGCCCAAAAAAAGTCCTGAAATTGCTTTCAGGACTAAATTTAGAATATTTACTTTTTAAGCTTCGGCTTCGTCGTATTCGCCTTGCAAAGCATACCAACCAAATATCATTAGCCCAAAGGCTATGGGAACAAATATCCCAATAATGATACCCCATTGAAGCGTATCGTTAACGGTGGATGTTGGCATGCTTAACTTCTTGGCAGCCTGCATGGCCAAAAACAAGATAGATCCTGGTCCTAACAATAACCAAACTATGCCTAGGTATTTTCTTAATGCTTTCATTCTTGTTCTTTTTTAGGGTGAAACACCTTTGTTTTAGGCTTATTTGTTGTGGTGCAGATAGGCATTTTCATTGTCCATTACTTCTGCATCGGCTTTGTTATTGAGGTATATTAACCCAATAATTAAACTAACAATTGCAATACCCATAGGATAGTACAAACCTGCTAACGGGTTTCCAGAAGGATTTTCTGGTGTTTTGGTGTACTCAATAATGAGTGTTGAAATAAACGGTACCAAGCCTCCGAACACCCCATTACCAATATGATAAGGTAATGACATTGAGGTATATCTGATCTTGATTGGGAACATTTCCACCAAGAATGCTGCAATAGGTCCATAAACCATCGTTACGTAAATAATCTGGATGAACACTAAGAAAATAAGCATATTATTATCTGAGTTGCCCATCACCTTTTCAACCTTGGTAACTGGCTTTATGGCTCTTGCACCTGAACTATAAAGGGTATCGGTTTTAACTTCTTTCATTACCATACCATCTTCAAAAGTTTTGATGGTGGTAGTCTTTTCAATTTGATTAGCAGAACCCTCAATAGCTTTCAAATCTGTTGCAACTGAACGCTTGCCTTCTACTTCTACCTTATTGGCTGGGTTAGTAATGGCCAACACTTCTGTATAGATAGGACGTACTGTTAAAATACTTAAAGCCATACCGCCTAGCATAATCCACTTTCTACCAATCTGGTCACTCAACCAACCGAATATCACAAAGAATGGTGTAGCGAAGGCAATTGCCCATAACATAATAGTACGCGACTGTCCGAAATCGATCTTGGCAACAGTTTCCATAAAGTTTTGTGCATAGAACTGACCTGTGTACCATACTACGCCTTGTCCCATTACCGCGCCAAACAAGGCTAGTAATACCATTTTCAAGTTTTCACGTTTACCAAAGCTTTCTTTCAATGGGTTGGTAGATGTTTTACCTTCCTTCTTAAGCTTTGAGAATAAAGGCGATTCTTCCATTTTCAAACGAATATATACCGATACAATTACAAGTGCCATTGAAACAATGAACGGTATTCTCCATCCCCATTCTGTGAACTTTTCCACACCCATAATGCTACGGGTTCCAAGAATTACACCTAGTGAAAGGAATAAGCCTAAAGTTGCTGTGGTCTGTATCCAAGAGGTATAAAATCCACGCTTCCCTACTGGCGAGTGTTCCGCTACATATGTTGCTGCACCACCATATTCACCACCTAATGCCAAACCTTGGATAAGGCGAAGGATAAGTACCAATATTGGTGCCGCTACCCCAATGGTTTTATAGCCTGGTATTAAACCAATACAGAATGTACTACCACCCATCAATAACAGGGTTAGTAAGAAGGTATATTTCCTGCCAACGATATCGCCTAACCTACCGAATACTAGCGCTCCGAATGGTCTAACAATAAAGCCTGCCGCAAATATGGCTAGGGTACTTAAAAGGGCTGCCGATGACTTATCTTCTGGGAAGAATTGGGTAGAAATAATGGTAGCCAAGCTTCCGAAAATATAGAAGTCGTACCATTCAATTAGCGTTCCTACCGATGAGGCTGTAATCACAGAACGGATTACCTTGTTGAACGAAGGCGACTGAACATCGGCTAGGTTCGGTTGTGGTTGTGTTAAATTTGCCATTATAAAAATACTTGGAATTGTACGGTGAATTCATTTTTGGTGCCCTTTATCACGATATCGATTTGCACTGGCGCAGCAACTCTATCAAAATAAGGGCGTTGACGGTAGTTTAGGGTAATTTTTGCATTATGACCACTTACGAAATAGTTCACTCCTAAATCAGGAATCACTACAGCATCGGCCAATCGTTCATAGTTAGCGTGAGAAACAGCTGCATACGGTTGGAATTTACCAATTTTTGTACTTGGCAATACATATCCTGCTTGTGCATATAATATGGTACCAGTACCAATAGTTGGGGTAGCATCGCCTGCGCCTGTCCAAGTTCTGCCTGGTCCTACGCCGTTACTTGGGTTAGAAATCCCGATGTTACGAACGTAGTTTTTACCCATATCATAAAACTGTGCAGCTCCGTAAAAAGTAAGGGCAGTACCTTTTTCCTTGTTTAGTGGTAAATCTAAAAATACATCGGCCGCTAACATGGTCTGGGCTACTCGTTGAGTATCTACCCTGCCGGTGGTGGCATTTTTCTGGGCGGTCCACATCATATCTGGAGTATGTGCCCAGCCTGCCCCTATGTTAAATACCTTTTTAGTTCCTATATAAGTGCCTTGTGTGAAGGGTAATACATTGCTTTCAATATCCCAAAACTGATATTGGAAATAACCAGTAGTCATTAACTTCTGCGGGCCAAGACCTCTGTATGCGCTAGATTCTTTGCCATTAAAAGCTTGCACGGTATCTAAAGCGGTTAAGGCATTGGTGCGCTGCATAGCAAATGGAGTATTTACTGCCACACGGTAATCTAAACGCTTGTTATTTAGTAATTTACCTTTTGCATAAATACCAAAGTAACGGGCGAACTGGTCGGTAGCTTCAATATTATACCAGTTGTGAATAGGAGCATCAATAGTCATAAAAGTTAAAGTACTTGCATTAGTCATTCGGGTAGGACCGTTCCAATAATGCAATCCCGCGCCTATATCTAGGTAATGCTTATATGCTTTGTATTCAGCCCAAGCATCGTGCAGGAACAACTGAGGCTTTTTACCATCAGTACCACTAGCACCTTAACCATTACCGCCGCCACTTACAAGGGTTTGGTTATTGATACCGAAGTGAGAAAGAATGAGGAACCTCGGACTTAACTGCACTAAGAACAACATACGTGACCTACGCATAGCCATATCATATTGGCTATTAGTCATTTCGCCATTCACCATACTGCCTGGATTGTTTTCAGCGTATCTGGCCCATACTTGGTGCCAAGTAATAATACGCAGATACTTTTTTCCGCTGGTATCTAGGTTTACCCTAATACCTTGCCCATAGCTTGGCTCAATTTGCTGAGCTTGTAGGTTTATTGTACTGCCTAAGTGCAGCAGTAAAACAACCAAAAAAGTAAGTAGCTTTTTATTCATCTATCTTTGGAAGGTTTATTTGGTGTGTGTACCCGTCCTGTTCAGAACTTGATTCAAAGGTTCAACCTTCCTAAGCAGATGCCAAAAAATGAATACATACCTGTAAAATAGATATAGTTTATAGTAAAATTTATCCTATCTACTGCTTAAATCGCTCCCATTTAATAAGCATAAACTTATCGCCAAGTTCAGTGATTACACTACCCGAACCCTTCAAATTTTCTTTATTAGACATATAATTGACTAATTCCGTATGGTTCAAGATTTTATAGGTTGGGTGATAATCTCGCTTTTCAGGTCGCTTTAAACCATACTGCTTTACCCAGTTCATTACCGATACGTGGCTAATTCCGAGTAGCCTTTCTATCTCTCTGGAACTTAAGCCCTCTATATATAACTGTAAAGCCTTGGTTACATAGTAGCTATCTATCTGCTTACCAATCTTATCGACAGTGAAATAATAGGTACAACTTTTACATTTAAAACGCTGCCTATCAGATACTATACCGCTCTTTA
>JAIYDB010000088.1 GCA_027487695.1 Cytophagaceae bacterium
GCAGTCTTCATAATAGGCGATTCAAACCGAACCGTATTTAGCCTCCCATTAACCAAATAGCCAGGCGTTTTAGTAAAGTCAGAAACCCAGATAGTGCCGTTGGCATCTTGAGTTGCAGAAAGCAGAATGTAAAAAGAAGTATCGGAAAAGGTTCGAGGGGCAAAGTCTGAACCCATTGTAATAAGGTTATTACTTGTACGTGCAAATAAGCTGTCAGAACCAGCGTTTAAATTTTCAATTCTGCCTGTTAAATAGGGTAATTGAGCATTTTCTAACCTTCTCCCATTTTTACGATACAAAAAGCCGTTGCCACTATTCCTGTAATGAATAAATAAGTTGTTTTTAAAACTTACCATAGAAACAGGTAAAAAGGCATCGCCAATAGCCGATGGTGCACCTTGAGCTGTTCCGAAAGTAGTATATAAACTACCGTCTTTTAAGTTGGCTGTTAGCGCTGCAGCTTTAACTCCTTCCGCCGTGGCAAGGTAAAGGGTATCGTTAATAATGGTGCTGCTATTTACAACCACAGTTGAGTTTGAAACACTCAAACCAATATTACTTGTTTTTACTTCTTCTCTAACTACGTTTAAAACTACTAAGCCAAAATCGCAGCTTAAATAAGCGTCATTACCGAAAGGGTAAATATGGTTAATTGTTTTAGAACCCAATAAATTAAACCGCCTAATGCCTGATATATTAACGATATCGCCATTGGGCTTTAATAGGTCTATATTGCCAGAGGAGTACCCAATAATTACGTTTTGCGATTGTGGATGATAAGCTAAGGCTGTAATATTTACTTCAGATAGGCCATTGATTTTGGTAATAGGCTCTACCTCAAATGTTGATTTATCTATTTTAAAAAGGCTTGCCTCCGAGGCTGCATAAACTGCAGTTGGGGTAGTAAGTAATTGTGTCTGATTGTAAAAGCTAGGATGTGCCCTCCAGGTACCCATAGGTATATCTGTAATTTGGGCATTGGCTGTAAATGAAATAAGGCCAATTAATCCTAAAATCAATCCAAACAAATTACGATTCATAGTTCGGCGGTAAAACTTCGCTTTGGTGAAAACAAGTACGGCAACGTGCCTCATATATATTGGTTTCGCCCAATAGTAAGGTTTCGTTGTTATTTACAAGGCGATAACTATAACCAGCAGGTGCACCACAAACCATACAAATGGCGTGTACTTTGCTTACATAATCGGCTATGGCCATTAGTTCAGGCATAGGACCAAAAGGTTTGCCTGCAAAGTCCATATCTAGACCAGCCACAATTACTCTTTTTCCTGAAAAGGCGAGCATATTACATACTTCTGCCAATTCTGAACCAAAGAACTGTGCTTCGTCTATACCTACAACGTTACAATCAACTGCTCTTAAAATTATTTCCTTTGCAGAACTAACGGGCGTAGAGCGTATAGAATTGTGATTGTGGCTTACTATATTTTCAATATGATAGCGAGTATCGATAGTTGGCTTGAAAATTTCAACGTGTTGCTTGGCAATAACGGCTCTTTTCAGACGTCTGATTAGCTCTTCGGTTTTGCCACTAAACATACAGCCAGCAACAACTTCTATCCAGCCAGCTTGGTGCGTATTCTCACTATCTCTCAGGCTTCTGAACTGAGGTTCCATTTATTAGATGCTGTAAAATGAAGGTGTATTTTGCTTAAACTCCTTGGCGAGGGGCGCCTGTAGGGTTGTTTACTTTCACGTTTTCGTTCCAGATTTTGGTGATCCATTTCTTGGTTTCCGTAGGGAAATCGCCACTCATCATCCAAGAATAATAGCTAGGGTCTAGCTTTCTGAAAACATCAGCAACAGGCTTATCTTTATACTTGCCAAAGTTAAAGCAAACTACGCTATCTGTATTGTAAATAAGTCTGTTGGCAGTATCAACCGATTTACCTTTTGTAACTCTGGAAATAATATCCATATCGTTAGAAATGGTAAGTTCTTTGCCACCAATTTCGTCTAATACCACCTTACCGTTATAGCGTTTAATTTGCTCATTAAACACCATAAAGGTCGCAAGGGTATCCGTTGCCGCATCATGGGCGTGACCAGATAGTTCCTCAATAGACTTACCAATGTAGAATTGGAAAGCTGCTGTTAAGGTTCTTGGCTCCATTAAATGGTAAAGCCTTTGGGCATCTAAAAGTCTGCGTTCTGTTAAGTCTAATTCAAAACCAGCACGCTCAAATTCAGCCATTAGTAATGGAATATCGAACCTAAGCACGTTAAAGCCACCCAAGTCGCATCCTTCAATATAGATATTGATTTCTTCTGCTACTTCCTTAAAAATTGGCGCATCGACAACTTGATCATCAGTAATTAGGTGCACTTTGCTTGCTTCTGCAGGTATTGGCATTTGCGGATTAACTAGCCATGTACGCTGTTTAAAACTACCGCCAGGCAAAGCTTTTAAAATGCTTATCTGAACAATTTTATCTTTCAGAATATTAGTGCCTGTAGTTTCTAAATCGAAAAAGGCTAAAGGTGTACTTAAGTTAAGCTGATGCTGTTCCAACTGATAATCAAAATTTTATACCGAACAATTATCGGAATTCTCTGCAAGATAATAATCTTTTTTAGCTAGCAAAAAGCAAGCTTTAGGCATTCCAAATTTCCCAGCTTTTTTCTGCCTGAATAACTAGCATTTCATAGCCGTTTATGGTTTGCGCTCCTGCTTCTTCGCCGTTTTTTAAAAACTTGGTTACCTCAGGATTATAAATTAAATCGTAGAGATAATGGCTTTCAGTAAGGTATTGATAAGGAATAGCTGGTGCCTCATCTACATTAGGGAACATGCCCAATGGAGTAGTATTAATTACCAATTGGTATTCGTTTAACACCTCCTTGGTTATGTCGTTGTAGGAAATGGCACCTTCCTTATTACTACTACTTACATATAGATAAGGAATTTGTAAATCAGTCAATGCAGCAACCACTGCCTTACTTGCTCCCCCAGAACCTAGTACTAATGCCTTAATTTCTGAAAGTTTAGCTGTTCCAATCCAATTTTCTAAAGAGATTTTGAAGCCGTAATAATCAGTATTATAGCCAGTTGCCTCTCCATTTTCTACCTTAATGGTATTTACAGCACCAATTTTGGCTGCTGCATTATCAATTGAAGTGAGGTAGGGAAGTACCTGTTCCTTATATGGCAAGGTTACGTTTAACCCTTTAATGTTGGGCTTCTGTAGTAACGATTGTATGTCGCCTATCGAATGAATTTCAAATGGATGGTAAGAGGCATCTTTAATGCCTTCTTTTTCAAACTTTTCAGCAAAATACTTTGGACTGAAAGAATGCTTTAGGGTAATCCCTATTACGCCAAATTCACGCATTTACTCTACTTTAAAGAAGTGGAGGTTTTTTTACTGCCCTTTATGATTTCAATAACCGCAGGCATTAAAGAAACGATGATTATACCAAGTATGATTTTAGTGAAGTTGGATTTCACTATTTCAATATTCCCAAATAGGTAGCCCGCCATAGTAAAAAGTACTACCCAAACTATACCACCAATAATATTGTAGTTAATAAACTTACTGTACTTCATATTGCCAATACCCGCTACAAATGGAGCAAAGGTTCTGATAATAGGAATGAAACGGGCGTAAATAATGGTTTTGCCACCGTGCTTATCGTAAAACTGTTGGGTTTTAAGCAGGTGTTCTTTCTTTAAAAGTTTGTAATCTCGACTAAATACTTTAGGACCTATGTACTTGCCTATGATGTAGTTAAGGGTGTCGCCTAAGATGGCTGCTACAATGAGTAATACAATAATTATACCTACACTTAAACCGTTTTTTTCATTAGCAGCTAACATTCCTGCGGCAAAAAGAAGGCTATCGCCTGGTAAAAATGGAAGCACTACCACACCTGTTTCCACAAAAATGATGAGGAAAAGTATAGCGTAGGTTAATAAACCGTAGTCCTGAATAATTTGCTCTAAGTGCTTATCTAAGTGTAAGATAAAGTCTATTAGCGTAGTTACTATTTCCATTGTAAGGTCTTTATTCGCTTAAAAGGACTGCAAACCTATAACAAAAACAGCGGAAACTGCTACTTACTTAATTATTTAGCTAAAAGTTAATGTATTCGTATTTTCTGACCAGCCCTGATTTTCGTGTTTCTGCCGAAGCCGTTTAGGCTTGCTATATAGCTAACCGATACTCTGTATTTACGAGAAATTGAGCTTAGTGTTTCACCAGATTGAACACGGTGGTAGTTCACTTTGCGGAAATTTGCAGTGGCGGTTTGGTATTGTTTAGGTACCAAAGTAAACTCTGAATTGCGGAGTTGCCAGTTACTAAAATCATATACCAGTTCTGGATTTATTGCCCTGCCAGCATATAAAACTTCATAGTGCAAATGTGGACCAGTACTGCGACCGGTTGATCCTCCCCAGCCAATTAAGTCTCCAGCTTTTACGTATTGCCCTACTTCACAACCTAGTTCGCTCATGTGTCCGTAAAGTGTTTCCAAGCCGTTATAATGTCGTATTAATACGAAGTTACCATAACCACTACCATCCCAGTAGGCTAAACGTACAATACCATCAAATGCTGCTCGAAGTGTATCGCCAGTTTCTAAATCCAAGTCAACACCAAGGTGTGGTCTGCCCCAACGCCAACCAAAACCGCTTGTTTGGTTGGTTTTTTTCATTGGCATAGATGTATATCTGCCTGCAGCACTATCGTACAACAAGAAAGTGATTGGTTCTTTTAGTTCAAAATTGTCTTTTCCGTATGGGTTTTTCTTTTGGGTACTCCAAACAGAATAGTATTCGGCAATTTTTACCCAGTTGCTATCAGCACCATCTAATCTTACTTCGATTGCTTCTTCAGTGATAAAGTTTTCGCCATCTGCAAGGGTGCTAGTATCCTCATTTACAATGGTTAAATCTCTTTGAGGGATAAAGGTGTTCCCATCGCCACGCACAGGTGGATTGTAATTTGCCTTAAATCGTGAACGCTTACTAGCCCTCCTATTCTGTTTACGATTTTTATTGTACTTAATTTTAGGTGCACGCACATTCCGAGTATCTGAATTACCCCTGCTTTGTGCCGAACCTCTTTTTTTTCTGCGCTGCTTAGCCTCTGCATCGGTATTACCCAATAACAGAACAACCGCTATAATAAGCAGCAACAGTAACTTTATTTTTTGCAACATTAAACTAGTTCTTTTTCAGCTAAGTAACGCTCTGCATCTAAGGCAGCCATACAGCCAGTGCCTGCAGCAGTTACTGCTTGTCTATAAATATTATCTTGTGCATCGCCACAGGCAAATACACCTTCAATGTTAGTATAAGAACGTCCTGGTACTGTTTTTAGGTATCCAGCTTCATCCATATCTAATTGACCAGCGAAAATATCGGTATTAGGTTTGTGACCAATTGCCACAAAAAAGCCAGTAACATCTAATTGAGAAATGGCATTGGTTTCTCTGTTTCTTACTTTAATGCCAGTAAGCATTGTATCGCCCAATAGTTCAGCTGTTTCGCTGTTCCAGAGCACTTCAATGTTTGGATTGTTTAATACGCGCTTTTGCATAATTTGGCTAGCACGCATAGAATTACCTCTTACTAACATATAAACTTTGCTTGCCAGTTTACTTAAGTAGCTAGCTTCCTCACAAGCGGTATCTCCACCGCCAACTATTGCCACTTGCTGACCTCTATAGAAAAAGCCATCGCATACAGCACAGGCAGATACACCGTGACCATTGAACTTTTGTTCGTTTTCAATACCTAACCACTTTGCAGAGGCGCCAGTACTAATAATTACAGTACGAGCTAAAATTTCTTCCTTTTCGTCCAGAATTAGTTTTTTAACATCGCCGTGTAGTTCAACAGAAGTTACACTACCAAATCTGATTTCAGTACCAAAGCGCTTTGCTTGGTTCATAAAATCTGTCATCATCTGAGGACCCATTATACCTTCAGGATAGCCAGGATAATTTTCAACGTCGGTGGTAATAGTTAATTGACCACCAGGCTGAGCACCTGTAAATAAGGTAGGGTTTAGTCCTGCTCTGGCTGCATATATCGCAGCAGTATAACCTGCAGGTCCTGAACCTATTATGGCTACATCAAGTATATTAGAGTTACTCATTATTATATAGTAGGAGTAAGGTTTTTATTCCGATTGGGCGGCAAGTTCGTCAATTAAGCTAAAAAAGCCAAAGTACTATAGTTACAATTCGGTTTTACGCTCTAATGTTTTGGCTTGGTTCCAATACACATCCATTTCGGCAAGGGTTAAATCTTTTAAGGCTAAACCTTTGGCACGTACTTGGTCCTCGAGGTAGGTAAATCGCCTGATAAACTTCCTATTTGTACGTTCTAAGGCCTCATCGGGATTTATATTTTTAAAACGGGCAAAGTTTACTAGGCTGAAAAGCAAGTCGCCAAACTCATCAGATGTTTTTTCAACGTCGTTATCGGCAATAGCTACTTCATAAAATTCAACTAGTTCCTCTTGCACTTTCGCCCAAACATCGTCCGGATTATCCCAATCAAAACCTGCTCCTCTGGCTTTTTCTTGTACCCTCATGGCCTTTATTAATGAAGGTAACGATTGTGGAACACCTGCTAAAACCGATTTTTCTCCCTTGCCTTCTGCTAATTTTATTTGTTCCCAATTTCGTTTTACTTCGTCTTCGGTTTCAGCTTTGGTATCGCCATAAATATGAGGATGTCTGTTTATTAGCTTTTCAGCCAAGCCATTTAAAACATCGGCCATATTAAAGGCATTTTGTTCTTCGCCTATACGGGCATAAAAGGCTAAATGCAGCAAGATATCGCCTAATTCCTTTTTTATTTCGAGCAAATCATTTGCCATTATAGCATCTGAAAGCTCGTAAGTTTCTTCAATGGTTAGGTGACGTAGGCTTTCTAAGGTTTGCTTCATATCCCACGGACAGTTTTCCCTCAACTGATCCATAATAGTTAAAAGGCGGTCAAAAGCGGCAAGCTTTTCAGCCCTATTAGTATCGGTTTTGGTAGCAGGTCCTAAAGAAATGATATCAATGAGCGGATTAAGCATATAGAAGGTTAGCAGCTATTTTATACCTTAGCAGCCACAAAAGTACAAAGCATTTATTTTATGCACTTTAAAATTGGTACCCGAAGTAGTAAGTTGGCAGTTTGGCAAGCGGAGCACATAGCGCAAACCTTGCAAAATGCAGGCTTTACTACGGAGTTAGTTTTGTTTGAAACCGCTGGCGATAAGCAACTTGAGGTAAGTATTGCTAAAATTGGCAGCAAGGGTGTTTTTACCCAAGAATTAGAACTTGCCCTTTTTGAAGGAAGTATTGATGTTGCAGTGCATAGTGCCAAAGACTTACAAAGTACCTTGCC
>JAIYDB010000117.1 GCA_027487695.1 Cytophagaceae bacterium
GGTGGTGGCTTTACTACCAACGGCACTTACGATGCAACCAACCTAGATGCGCCAAAGGCAAGCTTTAAACTCGGCATCAATAATGTGGCGTTTAACAAAGCTTACGAGGCGTTTAATACTATTAAAACGTTAGCGCCTATTGCTAAAAACTTGAACGGAAACTTTTCAACCGATTTCAATATCAATACCGTTTTAGATAGTAAAATGCAGCCTGTTTATTCTACCATTAACGGAGGTGGATTAATTAAGGTGCTTAATGGTTCCTTAACCAGTTTAGGATTGGTGAGCGGTATTAACTCACTCACTAAAATGAATGCACCTACTGCGGTAAATCTGAAAGATTTATTGGTGCAAGCATCTATTGAAAATGGTAGGGTGAATTTCAAACCATTTGATATTGCCCTCGGCGGACAGAAAATGAATATTGGCGGCTCACAGTCGTTCGATGGTGGCATAGATTATAACGTAAAAATGGCGGTATCAGCAGGTGCTTTAGGTACTGCTGCGAACACAGCCATTGCAGGATTATTAGGCAAACCAGCCAATGCGGTAGGTCAGAATATTAACCTGAATGTAAACGTAGGTGGCACTATGGAAAAGCCACAATACAAACTTTTAAGTGCAGGAGGCGGTAGCGTAAAGCAAGAAGCTAAGGCAGCTATTAAAACGGAAGTAACCAATCAAATTAATAATGCCAAGGCAGAAGCCGAGGCCCGCGCTAGAGCGGAAGCAGATCGGTTAAAGGCAGAGGCAGAAGCCCGCGCTAAAGCCGAAGCCGACCGACTTAAAAATGATGCCAAGAAAAAAGCTGAGGAAGAATTACAGAAGCTAAAAGGCAGATTTAAGTTTTAAGACAATTTGGATTACTCCATCAAAAAAGCCCGCGTAGCGGGCTTTTTTGATGGTCTTAACTGTAATTTATAGGATTAAGCTGATTCTTATGATTTGTTTACGCTTGCACAGTAATCATACTTAACCACAATAATCAACCTAATCATAGTTCAGACAGATTTTAAACCAAGGAGTGGTGAAAGGATTGTAGCAAAAGAAATTCCTGCACTTAATCAAAACCCCGTAGTTGTGAAAGAAAACAAATGCACGGAAATCCTCTTTTTCCTTAAATCCAGCAAATCCTGATTCAGACCGATCTTACTCTTCTTCTTTCTTTTCTGGCAAAAAAGAAAGAATCAAAGAAAGTTGCCTTTTTCGCTGGTGACGAACTCGTAGCGTCAGCAAAGCTGCCACTACTTTAAACAGGTCATTGCAGTATCGTTTCACTTTGGGAATAGTTTTTATGCCTACTCGGCACGTGTTACGATGCAAAGGAAATTGGAGTGGTTTGGTTGATTGAAATTTTTTATCTCAATTATTGTAGATAGTAAAATAATATTTTAATTTTGAATGGAAAGACAGTAATAATTACTGCTAACCCATCCTCCTTCTAACGAAAAAATTACAACGCTAATGAAAAAGCTACTTAGCAGTTTATTACTTATTTGGCTATTACCCTTATTGGGTAATAGCCAAACATTGCTTTGGGAGAGAATACACGACGTTTCCAATTTAACTAATAGCACCTTAACAACTGATGATCTTGTGTATGACTTACTTGTTCAAGATACTTCTTTAAGTTTTGCACTTAATTGGACAGGGAAATTTGCCTTTAGAGTTTCAAATTTAAATCGGTATAATCCTACAATTTATAGCCTTAACTCTAATGGTGATATAATTGATACAATCAAGATTCAGGACACAGTCTTAGGTTCTAATATAGCGTTGGATCGTTCAAGAAAACGTATTTGGTTTGCATACAGAACAGAAAATTTCCCTTACACCCGTACTGTAATTGAAAAAGTCAATTTCCGTGGCTTTACAATTGTTAGGAAGGATTTTCGGGGAGTAGATAGAATTGACAGTTTACCTGCTACCATTTATAAGTTACTTCCAGCTTCTGACGGAGGCTTTTATATGCTTGGGGGTAGAACACGTGTAATTAATGGGCAAAACACAGAACCTTGGCAAGTGAGTAGGTTTGATTCTTTAGGCAACCGCCGTTGGGTAAAAGAGTATGTTTATACCTATGCATTTGGCAATCCAACTGGAGGTGAGTTTTTACCCAATGGTAACCTATTTGTAAACGGTTGGGCAGGTAGGGAAATCTACGGTCTAGAAATCGATACTGCCACAGGAAATATGATAGACCGTAAGGTTTTCTTTACCCATCCTGAAAATGTGGGCTGGTCTGGTGTTTGGCTAAGTCGCAGTCCAAATGGCTATTATTTAACAGCTGGCGATAGTAGAAATGGTTCTGCTACAAAATTTCTGTTTTGTAGGTTTCAAAACACAGCAGACAGTTTAAGAATGGTTTGGGGTGGTTTAAGTAATAACCCATATATTTATCCTAATGCCTTAACCGATACTACAGTTTGGGTGGCTAAAAGAATACAAGGTGGTTTCTATGAATATTTAAAGGTAAGACCAGATTCAAGTATTCAAGTAAGAATTAACCTATCTACCAACTTGCAAATTGGCAGGAATTATACTGATCTCAGCAGTATAGGTCACTTTTCAGACCAAAGCGCCATTTTCGGTGGTAATATCCAAACGTCTACTACTCAAGGTACTGCCCTTTACTTCTGTAAAATTGATAGCATCGGCACTCCCTACAACCCAGTTTACCCACCAGTTGGTCCTGTATTAACCAGCAATCAAAAGCAAAATCAAGAACCTAACCTACAAGTGTATCCTAACCCATTTACCAATACTTTGCGCCTATCTCATAAAGGTACGGCCCAGTTATTAGATGTGCACGGCAGAGTAATTATCTCCCAACCAGTGGAAGCAGGTGAGGAGTTAAAGGTAGGTAATTTACCTAAGGGTATGTATTTGCTACGGTTGCAAAGTGTGGGTGGGAAAATGTATGTGCGGAAAGTGGTACGGGAGTAATTTGTCTGA